>JAHHSE010000017.1 GCA_020025395.1 Oscillospiraceae bacterium | reverse complement strand
CTCCCCGGAATCCTTTGGGGCACCGCCTACAATCTGCCCAAAATGACAGCGGCCGCCCTGGCCTTTGTCCTCAACTATGCCGCCTACTTTTCCGAAATCCTCCGGGGCGGGATCCAGGGGGTTCCCGTGGGACAGCGGGAGGCGGGACAGGTGCTGGGGATGACCCGAAGCCAGATTTTCTTTCGGGTCACCCTTCTTCAGGTGGTGAAGCGGATCCTGCCCCCGGTGGGAAATGAGATCGTCACGCTGGTCAAGGATACCTCTCTGGCAAACTTCATCATGGTGAAGGAGATCATCATGATGGCGAAGGAATTCGGCAACAAGGGGATGATCTGGCCTCTGTTCTACACCGGGGTGTTCTTCCTTCTTTTTAACGGAGCCGTCACTCTCCTGCTCAGCCGCTGGGAGAAAAAGATGGATTATTTTAAGGTATAGGGGGCGAGGATATGGCCATTCTGGAGGTTTCCGGCCTTCAAAAGCGGTATGGAAACACAGAGGTGCTAAAGAACATCTCTCTGGAGCTGGAGCGCGGGGAGACGCTGGCTGTCATCGGCCCCTCCGGCAGCGGAAAGACCACCCTTCTCCGGTGCCTCAATTTCCTGGAGACCCCGGACGAGGGGCGGATCTCGGTCTGTGGGGAAACCCTGTGGAGCGGGAAGGACCCCGCCGCCCGCCGGGAGGAAACCCTTCGGAAAAAGCGTCTTCACTTTGGGCTGGTCTTTCAGAACTTTCACCTCTTTCCCCAATACACCGCCCTGCAAAATGTGACTCTGGCAGGCCGTCTTCTGGCCAGGGAGAATCCGGATTTTCCCAAAAAGAAGAGGGAGCTGTATGCCCAGCTGGAGGAGAAGGGCCGGGCTCTGCTGGCGCAGGTAGGTCTGGCCCAGCGGGAAGACCACTATCCCCATCAGCTGTCCGGAGGCCAGCAGCAGCGGGTGGCCATCGCCAGAGCCCTGGCCCTCCATCCGGACATTCTCTGTTTTGACGAGCCTACCTCTGCCCTGGACCCGGAGCTTACCGGAGAGGTCCTGCGGGTCCTGCGGGGGCTGGCAGAGCAGAACACCACCATGCTGGTGGTCACCCATGAGATGGCCTTTGCCCGTGAGGCGGCGGACCGGGTCCTCTTTATGGATCAGGGGGTCGTGGTGGAGGAGGGCACCCCGGAGGGGATCTTTGAACATCCCCAAAAGGCGCGTACCCGCCAGTTCCTCTCCCGGTACTCCGGATGAGAAAATGAGAGAGCGCCGCGGGATCAAAATCCCGCAGCGCTCCGTTTTGTTATCGGTCTTTCAGGGTTTCCGCCCAGGCGGCGTATTTGGCGGTTTTCTCGCTGCCGCCCTCTCCCTGAGCCAGGATATAGACCTTGACCTTAGGCTCGGTTCCGGAGGGACGGATGACCAGGTCGGTTCCATCCTCCAGCTTATACTTCAGGACATTGGAGCCTTTCAGCTCCATCTGGGTCACAGCCCCGGTGGACACCTGGGTCTCGGTGCCGTCGGCATAGTCCTTCCGGGTGACCACGGGGGTTCCGGCGATGTGGGTGAGGGGATTTTGACGGAGGCCGCTCATAAGGTCCGCCATCTTTTTCAGGCCGTCCAGACCGGGCATGACCAGATTCAGCGTCTTCTCCGTAAACTGCCCATAGGTTTCATAGAGCTTTTCCATGGCCTGATAGAGGGTCATCCCCTGGCTGTAATACCATGCGGCCATCTCGGTGCAGAGAAGGGCGGCAGTGACAGCATCCTTGTCCCGGACATAGTCGCCGATCATATAGCCGTAGGACTCCTCATAGGAGAAGATGACCTTTCCGCTCCCGGCGGCCTCCAGGGCGTTCTTTTTCTCTGCCATGAACTTAAAGCCGGTGAAGGTGTCATAACAGGTAAGGCCGTTGGTTTCGGCCACCTTCCGGGCCATCTCGGTGGTGACGATGGTCTTGAGGGCCACGGCGTTTTCCGGAAGGGTGCCGGCCCGCTTGCGGGCGGAGATGAGATAGTCCAGCAGAAGGACGCCGGTCTGATTGCCGGAGAGGGGGAGGAAGCTGCCCTCCGGCCCCCGGACCAGAATGCCGATTCGGTCGGCGTCAGGGTCGGAGCCCAGAATGAAGTCGGCCCCCTCTTTGTCCGCCAGCTCCACCGCCAGATAGAAGCCCTCAGGATTTTCCGGGTTGGGGGAGACCACGGTGGAGAAATTCCCGTCGGGGACCATCTGCTTTGGCTCACAGATCACATGCTTCATCCCCAGACGGCGGAGGGCCTCCGGGATGATCTGATAGCCGGTGCCGTGAAAGGGGGTATAGACCATTTTGAAGCGGTCCGCCACCTGGGCCACCACGGCCTTGTCCGCAGCCTGGGCCATCACCTGCTCCAGGAACTTCTCATCGGTCTCCTCCCCCATGAGGGTGATCCGACCATCCGCCAGGGCGGCCTGATAATCCGCCGTCTTGGGGGCGGTGAAGACATCCAGCTCCGCCATCTTTTTGGCAATGGCGGCGGCGTGATGGGGGGGAAGCTGGGCCCCGTCCGCCCAGTAGACCTTATATCCGTTGTACTCCTTGGGGTTGTGGCTGGCGGTCACATTAATGCCGGCGATGCAGCCATACTCCCGAATGGCGAAGGAGACCTCCGGGGTGGGGCGCATGGCCTCGAAGATGCGGACCGGGATGCCGTTGCCCACAATGACGCCGGCGGCTGCCTGGGCAAATTCCCGGGAGTGGTTGCGGCAGTCGTAGCAGATGGCGACCCCGCGGGCGGCGGCTTCGGGTCCCTCTTCCAGGATGACCTGGGCAAAGGCCTGGGTGGCGTGGCGGATCACATGGACATTCATCCGATTGAGGCCCACACCCATGATTCCGCGGAGCCCGGCGGTGCCGAATTCCAGGGGACCAAAGAAACGGCTCTCCATCTCTTTTTCGTCCTGGGCAATGGCGGAAAGCTCCGCCTTTTCCTCCTCGTTGAGAAAGGGACTCTCCAGCCAGTGATGATAGATTTCCTGATAGCGCATGGTTCATTTCCTCCTTATTCATCATTTTAGGGGAAAGGGTCGGGGGACGGATCTGGAGAAAAGCCCCCTCCCTTATTTGTGATAGGAAGACCCCTCCTGGATCTTAAAGGCCCGATAGATCTGCTCCAGGAGCATCACACGGGCCAGATGGTGGGGAAAGGTCATGGGGGACATGGACAGGCGGACCCAGGCCCGGGCTTTGAGGGAGGGGTGAAGGCCGTAAGAGCCGCCGATGACAAAGGCAAGGTGCTTTTCGCTGTTGTGGGCCCAGGTGGAGAGCAGCCCGGCCATTTCCTCGCTGGAGCGCAGCCGTCCCTCCACACAGAGGGCCACAAGGCTGGTGCGGGGCGGCAGCCTGGCCTGGATGGCGGCGGCCTCTTTGGCCAGAGCGGCGTCGATCTGCGCCTGGGAAGGGGTTTGTGGAAGACGCTCCTCCGGCAGCTCCACAAGGGTCAGCTTACAGTATGCGGACAGGCGCTTGGTGTATTCCCCCACGGCCTCCGCATAAAATTTTTCCTTCAGCCTGCCCACACAGATCAGATAGAGATTCAGCATGGAAGAGGCCCTCCCATCTCCGTTCCGGGGGCCACCAGGAGCTGGACCTCCCGCCCGGCCAGAGCGGCTTCGGCGGCATTCCTTGCCATGGCGGGGGTGTTGTTCTCCTGAGAGAGATGCGCCAGAACCACGGTATGGGTCCCCTTGTCCACACAGAACCGGGCCAGGGAGGCCCCGGCCTCGTTGGACAGATGGCCCCGGTCCCCCAGGATACGGGCCTTCAGCCCATAGGGATAGGGTCCGCTCTGAACGGACTCCACATCGTGGTTTGCCTCCACCACCAGCAGATGAACCCCCGCAATCCCCTGGAGGACCTCCGAAGTGACCCGTCCCAAATCGGTGACCACGGCGGCCTTCCTGCTCCCGTTGGAAAGGGCAAAGCCGCAGGGCTGGGCGGTGTCGTGCAGGGTGGGGAAGGTTTCTACCGTCAGACCGCCGATCTCCATGGACCGGCCGGGGGAGAAGGTGTTGAGAACCTCCTCCAGAAAGGCGATGCGGCGGCAGAGCTGCCGCCCTGTGCCTGCGGTTGCGTAGACGGGAATCCTGTACTGCTTGGTCAGGGTGGCAAGGCCGGAGATATGGTCCGAGTGCTCATGGGTGACGCAGATCCCAGTCAGGTCGGCGGCGGTCAAGCCCAGGGGCTTTAAGGCGGTGTTGATCCGTCGGCAGGAAATGCCCGCATCCACCAAAATATGGGTGTTGTTCTGAGAAATGAGGGTGCAGTTTCCGGACGAGCCGGAGGCAAGGGTGGTAACGGTCATGAAGGGCTCCTATATGTAAAATTCAAAGAGGGCGACGGCTTTTGCCGCCGCCCTCAAATCGGTTGGAACAGAAGGATGGATCTCCGCAGGAGTCAGACTGCCTGAGACTGTCTGAGGTCATCCGGAGTGATTACCACCCGGATGTCGGCCCCCAGAGCGGAGAGCTTGCGGACGATGTCCTCATAGCCCCGCTCAATGTGCTGGACACTGTCGATCTCGGTACAGCCCTCGGCCCCCAGACCGGCGATGATGAGGGCGGCACCCGCCCGGAGGTCGCAGGCCGAGACCGGGGCCCCGGTGAGATGCTCCACCCCTTCGATGACGGCCACCTTGCCGTCCACCTGGATCTGGGCCCCCATACGGCGAAGCTCGTCCACATATTTATAACGGTTGTCCCACACGCCCTCGGTAATGACGCTGGTGCCTTCCGCCACACAGAGGGCGGCGGCGATCTGGGGCTGCATATCCGTGGGGAAGCCGGGATAGGGCTGGGTCTTCACATTGGTGCGCTGGAGGCTTCCGTGGCTGCGGACCAGAACGGCATCGTCCTGTTCCTCCACCTCAACCCCCATCTCCAGCAGCTTGGCGGTGATGCAGTCCAGGTGTTTGGGGATGACATTTTGAATCACCACTTCTCCCCCGGCGGAGGCCACGCAGGCCATATAGGTTCCGGCCTCAATCTGGTCGGGGATAATGGAATAGGTGCCGCCCCCCAGACGCTGGACCCCGCGGATTTTGATGATGTCAGTGCCGGCGCCCATAATGTCGGCCCCCATGGAATTGAGGAAATTGGCAAGGTCCACGATGTGAGGCTCCTTGGCGGCGTTTTCGATGATGGTGAGGCCCTCGGCCAGCGCGGCGGCCAGCATGATGTTCATGGTGGCACCCACGGAGACCATATCCAGATAGACCTGGGCCCCCTGCATCCGTCCGTTGGCGGCGGTGGCGTGGATAAAGCCGCCGCTTACATCCACATCCGCCCCCATGGCCACAAAACCCTTGATGTGCTGGTCAATGGGGCGTCCGCCCAGATTGCATCCGCCGGGAGGGGGAACCTCGGCAAAGCCAAATCGGCCCAGCAGGGCGCCAATCAGATAGTAGGAGGCCCGAATCTTCCGGGCAAACTCATAGGAGACAGGGGCGTTGCGGATATGGGAGCAGTCGATGTCCACCGTGTTGCGATTGACGGTACGGACATCTGCCCCCAGGTCCTGAAGGATCTTCAGGATAAGGGTTACATCGCTGATCTGTGGGATATTTTCAATTCTGCAGGTGCCGTCTACCAGCAGAGCCGCAGGCAAAATGGCCACCGCGGCATTTTTAGCGCCGCTGATCTCAACCTGACCATGGAGCGATTTTCCGCCCTGAATTACATATTTAGTCAAACCTACACCTTCTATTTCACAGTTAAAACCCTTTCAAGCAAGGGATTTCAGTGGAATTAGCCCGGTACGCACAGCATACCATATTATGATTCTTTGACATTATAACATTAATAGTATGTAAAATCAAAACAAATTTATAAGTCCATGCAAAATTTTTGGAAGGGGCTGGGCGTGAGAGAAAACGCCTGGAGAGCGCGGCTCTCCAGGCGTAGCGGGGTCAATCTTTTTTACGGGGAAATTTGGCGTCCAGCTTGGTCCCCGCCATAATCCCCAGCACAGCCCCGAAGGCGGTGCCGAGAAAGACATTTTCGGTTCGATACCCCAGCCCCAGGCCCAGCAGAAGTCCCGCGGGGGTGCAGATCCGGGTGAAAAAAACGGAGCGATTGGGGTCCAGCCGTCGTTTTCGCTCCTCCTCCTCCCGGTAATAGGGGTTGGTCCAATAGTCCTCAGGCAGCTCCTCTCTCGGTTTCTTTCTCCAAAAAGCCATGGTCCGGCGCTCCCGTCAGCCCAGCCTGCAAAGGGCGGAGGCAGTCTGAGCGGCCAGACGGGCGTTGTTTAGGACCAGCTGGATATTGGACTCCAGGCTGTCCCCTCCGGTCAGCTCCTTGATCTTCGCCAGGAGGAAGGGGGTGGTCTCCTTTCCCCGAATTCCGGCGGCCTCCGCCTCCGACACGGCTTCGTCAATGGCCTTGTTGATGACAGCGGGGTCCATGGAATAGGCCTCCGGGATGGGATTGGTCACCAGCATCCCGCCCTTCAGACCCAGCACCCGCTGGGCGCGAAAGGCGGCGGCCAGCTCCTCCGGGGTGTCCATGCGGTAATCCACCTTGAATGCGCTGTTTCTGGTATAGAAGGCGGGGAGGGATTCGGTGCCGTAGCCGATGACGGGCACCCCGTGGGTCTCCAGATATTCCAGGGTAAGACCCAGATCCAGAATGGACTTTGCCCCGGCACAGACCACCATCACCGGAGTCTGGCCCAGCTCCTCCAAATCGGCGGAGATGTCCATGGTGGTCTCAGCCCCCCGGTGGACCCCGCCGATGCCCCCGGTGGCAAAGACCGGAATGCCCGCCATGTGGGCGATCATCATGGTCGTGGTGACGGTGGTGGCCCCATCCGCCTGACGGGCCAGAAGAATCGGCAGGTCCCGCCGGCTGGCCTTGGTCACGGACAGCCCCTTTTTCCCCAGATATTCAATGTCCTCTTTGGAGCAGCCCGCCTTGAGGCGGCCTCCGATGATGGCGATGGTGGCGGGAACGGCCCCCTGTTCCCGGATGACGGCCTCCACCCGGAGGGCAGTCTCCACATTCTGGGGATAGGGCATTCCGTGGGAGATGATGGTGGATTCCAGGGCAACCACAGGCCGGTTGTTTTTCAGGGCCTCCGCTACCTCAGGGGCGATGTCCAGGTATTGGTTCACAGACATGATATATTCCTCCATATATGAATTGAAATGGATGGGTCAGGGCCGAATTCTTTGCCTTAGGGCGTCGGCGCTCAGCTGGGGATGAATGGTCTCGGAACATTCGACGGTCAGGGCGGCGGCGGCGGAGCCGGCCAGGGCCGAACCCTTCAGGTCGGTCCCCTCCAGATAGGCCCAGGCCAAAGCGGCCATAAAGGCATCCCCCGCCCCGGTGGCGTTGACCAGAGAAGCCGGGAGGCAGGGCTGAAGGAGGGCGCCGCTCTGATCGGCGGCATAGACCCCCCCGCTGCCCAGGCTGAGAAACACCCGGCGCAGACCGGTGCGCAGCAGCGTCTGGGCGGCCCGGGCCAGACTGGCCTCGTCGGTGATGGAGACCCCGGAGAGCAGCTCGGCCTCCAGACGGTTTGGCTTCAGGGTGTGGATTCTGCCCAGAATGGGCCGGAGCTTTTCCGCCTTGGCGGTGGAGACCGGATCCACAAAGAGAGGGACGGTGAGATGCTCCGCCAGCCAGGTCAGGCTCTCTGCCGGAAGGTTGGCGTCCGCAACCACCAGCTGGGCATTTTGGAGGAGGGGAAGCCGTGTAGAAAGCCACCGGGGTGTCAGATGGCGGTAGATTTCCATGTCGGAGACTGCCAGGGCCATATCCCCCTCCTCATCGGAGAGGAAGAGATAGGTGGAGGTGACCCCGCCGGGGACGGTGAGGGCCTGGGAGATGTCGATCCCCAGCTCCCCGCAGGAGGCGGCGATCTTTTGGGCATACACATCATCCCCAAAGGCGGTGAGAAAGCGGACATCCACCCCCAAAAGGCTCATGTTGTGGGCGATGTTCCGCCCCACGCCCCCCAGACTCATCCGCACCTGACCCGGATTGGAGTCGGCGGGAACCAGCTTGGCATAGGGCTTCCCCCCGATGTCCATATTGACAGCCCCCACCACGGCGGCGTAGCTGGGAGTTCGGAGGACATAGCCCTTTCCGGCGATGTATCCCTTTTTCATCAGGTTGGAGATATGGACCGCCACGGAGGAGCGGGTAATCCCCGCCCGTTCCGCCAGATCCTGCTGAGAGATCAGAGGATTCTCCGTAATCCAATTGAGGATCTCACGCTCCCGCTGTGTCATGGTCTTCCTCCTAAGCGTTTGCTGAAGTATTAATCATAAGTTTAGTATATCGTTTTTTCCGCCAATGTCAAGGAGATTTGAAAAAAAGGGATGAAAGGGGGGGGATTGGGAGGAAGAAAAAAGCAAACAGGTGTTGTAAAATCCCCCCAAACCTCTTATAATGAAAGAAAACCCTCTCCAGACGAGGGGAAAAGAATGCGAGGAAAACGCTATGGAACGCATCAAAATTGCCCGGATTTTTGCGGACCAGGCACAGCTTGGCGGCCGGTCTGTCACCGTCTGCGGCTGGGCCAGGACCATCCGTGATATGAAGACCTTTGGGTTTATCGAACTCAACGACGGATCCTGCTTTAAAAACCTTCAGGTGGTGATGGAGGCCGAGACCCTCTCCAATTTCAAAGAGATCGCCGGTCAGAATGTGGGGGCCGCCCTGGTGGTGAAGGGGACCGTGGTCCTTACCCCGGAGGCCAAGCAGCCCCTGGAGATCAAGGCGGATTCCATCCGGGTGGAGGGAAGCTCCACCCCGGACTATCCCTTGCAGAAGAAGCGCCACAGTGTGGAATACCTCCGCACCATTCAGCATCTGCGTCCCCGAACCAATCTGTTTTCCGCCGCCTTTCGGGTCCGGTCCGTGGCGGCCCACGCCATCCACTGCTTCTTCCAGGACCGGGGCTTTACCTATGTCCACACCCCCATTATCACCGCCTCCGACTGTGAGGGGGCCGGGGAGATGTTCCAGGTAACTACCCTGGACTTAAACCAGGTCCCCAAAACCCAGGAGGGTGAGGTGGACTACGCCAGGGACTTCTTTGGAAAACGGGCCAGCCTCACGGTTTCCGGTCAGCTCAACGCGGAAAACTTTGCCATGGCCTTTGGGGATGTCTATACCTTCGGGCCTACCTTCCGGGCGGAAAACTCCAACACCCAGCGGCACGCCGCCGAATTCTGGATGATTGAGCCGGAAATGGCCTTTGCGGACCTCAACGACTATATGGATACCGCCGAGGCCATGATTAAGCACATTATCCGCACGGTGATGGAGAAATGCCCGGATGAGATGAACTTCTTCTCCAGCTTTGTGGACAAGGGCCTTAAGGAGCGGCTGGAGCATGTGGCCTCCTCCGACTTTGGCCGGGTGACCTATACCGAGGCGGTGGAGATCCTCAAAGAGAAGAATGAGCAGTTTGACTACCCGGTGGAGTGGGGCTGCGACCTCCAGACCGAGCATGAGCGCTACCTCACCGAGGAAGTCTTTCAAAAGCCTGTTTTCGTCACCGACTATCCCAAGGAAATCAAGGCCTTCTATATGCGTCAGAACGAGGATGGGAAGACGGTGGCCGCCGCCGACTGCCTGGTGCCGGGAATCGGAGAAATCATCGGCGGCTCCCAGCGTGAGGAGCGGCTGGACCTTCTGGAGGCCCGGATCAAGGAGCTGGGCATGGACCCCAGGGATTACTGGTGGTACTGCGACCTGCGCCGATATGGCTCCTGCAGGCACGCCGGCTTCGGTCTGGGCTTTGAGCGTATGGTGATGTACCTCACCGGGATCTCCAACATCCGGGATGTGGAGCTTCACCCCCGTACCGTCGGAAATGCCGAGTTTTAATCCATCCGCAAAAGAAAGGGGGAGCGCACCATGGATATCATGATCATTGGAATCGCAGGAGGGACCGGCTCTGGCAAGACCACCTTCACCAACCGCCTGAAGGAGCGGTTTGGGGGGGATGTGTCGGTGGTCTACCACGACAATTACTACAAGGCCCACGACGATATGCCCTTTGAGGCGCGGTGTGAGCTGAACTATGACCACCCGGATGCCTTTGACACCGAGCTGATGATCGAGCATGTCCGCCAGCTCAAGGAGGGAAAGGCCATCCAGTGCCCCACCTATGACTACACCATCCACAATCGGGCCAGGGAGACGGTCACCGTCCTGCCCACCAAGGTGATTATCATTGAGGGAATCCTGATTTTCCAGAGCGAGCCCCTGCGGGATCTGATGGACATCAAAATCTTTGTGGACACGGATGCCGATGTGCGGATTCTCCGGCGGATTACCCGGGATGTGAAGGAGCGGGGCCGGTCTCTCGATTCGGTGGTCAATCAGTATCTGACCACCGTCAAGCCCATGCACGAGCAGTTTGTGGAGCCGTCCAAGCGGAACGCGGACATCATTGTGCTGGAGGGGGGACATAATGTAGTGGCCCTGGATATGATTATCCAGCGGGTCAAAACCCATATCGAGACATAAAGGGCCGTCGGGAAAAAACCGGACATCTGCCCGCAAAGAGAAAAAGACCCCTGGTAGGCGTTCCGTTCGGAATCCTTCAGGGGTCTTTTTGACTGTGTCAGCGGCCTGGATTCAAGCCTTGCCGTACATCCCGGCATAATAGTTTTGATAATCTCCGGAGGTGATTTTCGCCACCCATTCCCGGTTGTCCAAATACCACTGGATGGTTTCCCGGATGCCTTGTTCAAAGGTATATGCGGGACTCCAGCCCAGCTGTGTGGTGATCTTGGTGTTGTCAATGGCATATCGGCGGTCATGTCCGGGACGGTCCTTCACATAAGTGATAAGATCCTCTGACTTTCCAAGCGCCTTCAAAATCATCCGCACAATCTCGATGTTAGCCTTTTCATTGTTGCCGCCTATGTTGTAAACCTGCCCCACTTCGCCCCTTCGCAAAACAGCCGCAATGGCGGCACAGTGATCAGATACATGGAGCCAATCCCGAATCTGAAGACCATCTCCGTACACAGGCAGGGGCTTATCCTGTTCTGCGTTGTGAATCATCAGCGGAATCAGCTTTTCCGGGAATTGATAGGGTCCATAATTGTTGGAACAGCGGGTGATATTGACCGGCATCCCATAGGTTTCATGATATGCCCGGACCACCATATCCGCTCCGGCCTTAGAGGCTGAGTAGGGACTGTTTGGGGACAATGGGGTCATTTCCGTAAACATCCCGGTGGCACCCAGGGCACCGTATACCTCATCGGTGGAAACCTGCAGGTACCTGACACCCTCCCGGTAGGCACGGGAATGCTTGTCCTCAGGATGGAGGTTCCAGTGCCGCTTTGCCGCATCCAGCAGGGTCTGCGTACCCACAATATTGGTGGTCAGGAAGATTTCAGGTTCCACAATGCTGCGGTCTACATGAGATTCCGCCGCAAAGTGAACCACTGTGTCGAAATCATACTTCTGAAACAGCTCCTCCACCAGTTCCCTGTCCCGGATATCCCCTTTGACAAAGCGGTACCTTTGATCCTTCTCCACCGCCTTCAGGTTTTCCAGATTTCCGGCATAGGTGAGGAGATCGAGATTGACAAGCAGTTCCATGTCTTCCTCACCGTTCAGAATCTCATGTATAAAGTTAGAGCCGATAAAGCCAGCTCCGCCGGTTACCAGTAGTCTTTTCACATCTTTTCCTCCGCTACACGCTTTAAGTACCTTCCATAGTCTGTTTTCATCATCGGATTCGCCAATTCAAGAAGCGCCTCCCTGGTAATATACCCCATTCGGTAAGCAATTTCCTCAATGCAGGATACATATAATCCCTGTCGTTTTTGCACAATGGAGACAAAATTAGAGGCCTCCAGAAGTCCTTCATGGGTCCCCGTGTCTAACCATGCCATTCCGCGGCCGAAGAGTTCCACCTTTAAATCCCCTCTTTGAAGATAGGCGTTGTTCACAGCTGTAATTTCCAATTCTCCTCTTGCAGATGGCTGGATCGACTTGGCAATCTCCACAACATCATTATCATAGAAGTACAATCCCGGCACAGCATAGTTGGACTTCGGATGTTGAGGCTTCTCCTCCAAGGAAAGTACATTCCAGTCTCGGTCGAACTCTACCACGCCAAATTCGGAGGGATTTTGCACATAATATCCAAAGATTTTTGCCCCATGCTCCAACGATGCCGCATTGACCAAAGCCTCACTAAAATGGCGGCCATAGAAAATATTATCGCCCAAAATTAAGCAGACCTTTTCGTTTCCGATAAAGGATTCCCCAATCAGAAAGGCCTCTGCCAATCCGTTCGGCTCTTCCTGCACACGATAAGAGATCTGAAGGCCATATTCTGCGCCGTCCCTTAGCAGCTCCTCAAACGCCGGAAGATCTCTTGGGGTAGAGATGATCAGAATCTCCCGGATTCCGGACAGCATGAGGATCGAAAGAGGATAATAAATCATGGGCTTATCGTAAATGGGAAGGATCTGCTTGGAGATGGACTTGGTCACAGGATACAGTCGGGTTCCGGAACCGCCGGCAAGAATGATTCCCTTCATGTTATCCCTCCTTATTTCTTTTTAAAAATGAGTAATTTGCTGAAAATGTAGTTGATCGCTATGATCACAACATTTACAACACACTTTGCCAGAATATCATTCCACTGCCAGGATACCATTAAATACATACCAATGTTATCAATGGCCAAGGTTCCAATGCGCATCATCATAAATTCCCAAAACCGTCTCCAGGTACACTTTGTCCGAAAAACATAAATACTGTTCCCAAAGAAAGCGTATAGAACCGCCAAAAAAAAAGCGATGGTGTTTGCTGTCAATGTCCCGATGTTTCCGTACTCTGATAACACATGATAGAGCGCAATGTTTACAACAACCGTTGAAATGCCGCAGATTAGATATCGAAAAGTCTCTTGCACCCTCTCATCACTCAGCAGCTTACGCATTGGGCATCTTCTCCAGATAGGAGCGAATATGATGAAAGTATTCCAACGCATGCTCAATGCAGATATCCATGTTATAATATTTAAATTCTGCCAATCGCCCACATAAGAAAAGTGCCGGATATTTGCGGACCTCTTCCAGATATTTCTGATAAAGCCGATTGCTTTCTTCCGTGACAACAGGGTAATAGGGCGTATTTCCAATCTCAGCATTCGGATCATATTGCAGCGGATACTCTGTCGCGACAACACTGCCCCTCACACGGCTGGAATCCTTCATCAGCTTATGATACTCTGTCTTTCTGGTATAGCCATCCGCCTGGGGATAAGAAATAATCTCACTGGGGAGTACACTGGTTTGATTTTCGTAATACTCATATCGTATGTCCAGCGAACGATATGGCAACATACCATATTTTCTATTGAACAGCTCATCAATGGCGCCGGTGTAAATAAGGCAGTCCACCTTTTCCCCTTCCAGATAAATGGCACCGTCCTTTTCATCCATGCGAATCAGGGGAAGCGCATCGGTATTGAGCCGCACTTCAATGTTGGGATGATTCAGCATATTTTCAAAGAGCTTTGTGAATCCCTCCGTGGGCAGATATTGAAAATCTTTGTTCAGATATCGCTCATCATAGTTCATCGCCATGGGAACACGGTCTAAAACATACTTGTCAATCTGCTCCGGCTGGAGTCCCCACATTTTTGAGGTATAGGTCCGATAAGCCTTTTCAAACAGCAGTGTGCCGTAGGCACTGATATCCTCATCCTCATGGTCCACCAGTTCCAGCACCGGAACTCTGTCTCGCCCATAGAATGCTTTCCGAAGTTTCCCCAGCAGCAGTTCCGACTGATCCGCACCAATCAGCTCTTGCACTGTCTGGAAGTTAAAGGGAAGTCTCACATAATTTCCGTCAATAAAGCTCATGAGTTTCGTATAGTGGGGATGCAGGGACGCATATTGCTTCAGAAAACGAATAACTTCATAGTGATTGGTGTTTAAAAAATGCGGACCATATTTCTGGATTAAAATTCCATGGTTGTCGCACTCGTCAAATGCATTACCGCCAACATGAGAGCGTTTTTCCAAAATAGTTATCTTCGTGCCCAAACTATCTGCCAGTTGGCGACTAATGACACTGCCAGAAAAACCGCTTCCCACAGTAACAATTTTGTACATCCTTATTCACCTCATTTTCATTAACCAATCTGCTGTCTTTTTTATTGTAGTTTTAAAATCTGCTTGGCATTCAAAACCCGTATCATTATATAGTGCATCAAGATCTATGAGATTGTAATCCAGTCTTGTAGTTTCCTTGTATTCCCCAAATACCAATTCCATTTGAGGGTTTAGTACATCCCTCATCTGTGTTATATAATTTCCAAAAGTATCAAGTTTTCGGTGACCAATATAATAGCTTTTTTGGTTTTTTCCTTTCTCTTCAATAGAAATAAATGCTTGAACTATATCATCAATATAAATCATATCATAAAGCCCATCTGCTTCAACCAGTTTAGGTCGAATCCCATTACATAGTTGCTCAATGACAGTATTTGCTAACATTTTAGATTTATTTCCCTCACCATACGCCATACAAATTAGACCTGAATTATATTCAATATGGTGGTTATATGCCAATGTTTTACACATCATATCAGAAGCTACTTTTGCAGCCGAATATATACATGTATATCTTGGCTCAGAATAGTTTCCAATAATTCTGGTTGCAATTTCATACTGATTATAAGTTCCTGCAAGTATAAATTTTTTACATCCAGATTTAATTGCTGTCATTAATGTATCACAAGAATATTGTATATTCTTTATCTGCCTACTATAGTCTTTAAATGATTCTCCAAATACACCATCCCATGCAAAATGAAAGAATGCATCTATGTCTCCGCTATGGATCTCACGAATATCTTGATCTAGTTTATGGTATTCCTCCAATTCTGCTTGTATTGGAATAAACTCCTTAAATTGCAACAATTCTTCTAAACCTTCAAAATTGCGAACAATTCCTATCACTCTCGCACCATCTTGGAGAAATTTTTTTGCAAGCGCACTACCAATAAATCCATTCGATCCAGTTACTATCACTGTCTTCATTGATTACAATTCTCCATTGTAAAATTAACATCAGAATCCTTTAACTGAGGCCCTTGTTTATCCTTATCTGAGGTGATTACTTGATTCATTCCCCAATTTATATTTAATTCTGGATCATTCCATACAATTGTTCGGTCGAATTCAGGTTCATAAAATTCGTCTACCTTATATTGTACCTCAGTATCATCAACAAGAGATAGACATGCATGACCAAAGCCTTTTGGAATTAGAATTTGTTTGCGATTTTCTGATGATAACTCAATGGAAACCCATTTCTTATATGTACGAGAATCTTTTCTTAAATCAACAACTACATCTAAAATTTTTCCTTTTGTACAGCGAAGAAGCTTTGTCTGTGCCTTCGGGAAATTTTGGAAGTGGATACCTCGTAAGGTACCTCTTTTCATAGACCAGAGATGATTGTCTTGAATAAACACATGATTTATTCCCATCTTAGCCAGTGTTTTAGAAGAATAACTTTCTGTATAATATCCCCTAAAATCTTCAAAATATTTCGGGATGAGAATTTTTACGCCTGGCAATTCAAGTTCTTCAATATTCATGTCTATTATCCCTTTCGTTTAATCCATTCCTGTATTTCGGCCTGTAATCTAATTGAGGTATTTATTCGGGACGAGGCCAAAAGAAAACTTTCAATAGAGTGTAGGAACTGATCATCAGATTCTAGCTCCAGTTTACTCTCCTCTGCTGAAGTTCTCAAAATCAATCCAGGTTTCATCCCATCCCCTGCCGTAAAAATTCTTGGCGCAATCAGGGTCGCCTTGCTTCCCCACACTTCCAACTGACATTGATACGCGTTATCCATGCCAAAGGAGAGCTGGGCACACAGTCCGTCCGCGTTTTGCAGCACTGCGTTTCCAAATATGTCCACCTCATACCCCTCCGGCCGGATCAGGCTTGCCTGTTTCAGTTCCGCTGATTCGCCTAACAGTTCCAGCGCCAGGCGAATGGTATATCCGCCGCAATCCAGCAGCGCACCGCCACCCAGAGCTTTGTTATAGCGGAAATCCCCCTCACTTCGCTTTGGAAAACCAAAGGAAATCCGGTATAATCGTATTTCTCCCAGTTTGCCGGAATGTATCATCTCTTTGATCTTTTGAAGCTGACTATGATAGAGGAACATATAATTTTCATGGACAGTCAGCCCCTTTTCCTCTGCCAAACTCAGCAGGGTTTCTGTCTCTTCCAGGCTGGTGGTAAAGGGTTTTTCCATCAAAAGATGTTTTCCCGCCTGAAGGACCTTTTTCCCCCATTCAAAATGAAGGGCGGGAGGAAGAGGCACATATACCGCATCTATACTGTCATCCAACAGGAGCGCATCATAAGAGGGATAAATCTTTCCTCCAAAGCTGTCTCTAAATTTCGCTCCTTTTTCCGGTGTCCGAGATGCCACTCCAACATATACCGCATCCTCACATTTTTGCAAGGCAGGCAAAAAACGGCGAAATGCAATATCCGCAGTACCAAGAATTCCAATCCTCATATTACGCCTCCAACAAAGACAAAAGATTTCTCAGCTGAATATTTAAGATGTTATTCATCTGAACCAACTCATTGAGGGTCTTATAATCCAATAGGAAATAGCCCTCCGGAAGCTCCGGCAGGGTCTCATATTTGACACGCAGTATAATATTTCGATTTTGTTCATGGTAGAAACGCCCCCCCTCTTCTGAGAGAAGGTGATCGAACAGAATCTCTGTCCCCTCTGCCATCCGCTCACCAAAATACCGGGTCACAGCGTCTTCTTCCTCATACCGGGACATTGCCTCACACTGTATCGTTGGCCCCAGCTCTATACCATCAAAACACCCTGCCTCCGGAATGGCTCTCACTAAAAATTTTAGAATTCCATTCTCTTCACAACAAATCAAGGCAAAGGTAGCAATCCCGCAGGCTTCAAAGAGGGGCTGTGTCCATTGTTTGACTTCCCGTCCTTCCATGGCAATATCGCAGAAAATCACCTTAAACGGATACGGTTCCTGACAGGTAATGTCTGAATCTCCCAGATTCCAATGTTCCAGGCTATGTAAGGGCACCAGCTCCGGCTCGTCTTCCAAAAACATTTTATAGTGATTGATATATTGATAAATCTCAGGAAGTCTGTTTTCCTTTTCCCCTTCGAATACGGATTGAAACAAGGCCTGATCTGTAAAACGCTCTGACAAAGCCGTCAATTCGGCTTCTGACAGATTATGCTTGCAATAGGGAATGCAGGATAGGACTGTTCTGGTATCCATATTGACCAAATTATCATCCCGCATCAATCGTTTTATCTGTCCCAATGTCATCCAACGGTGCGATGGGAGCACAGGAATCTCCTCCTGTACCCTGATAATGATATTTCGATTCCGTTTCTTATAAAAACGGGAGGACTGTTCAGACTGAATTTGATCGACAACAACCTCATACTTGGAGGCCTGTTCAAAATATTCCAGATAAGGCGGTTTTTTTCCGCCATGTTTTTGGGTGAAGTTACTTTTTGTGGCTTGAATGGTGGGAGAAATCTGAATTTTATTCACATTGCCCGGCTCGATTTTGGCCTGCATCAGAAAATACATCACACCGCCAAATTCTTTACATATGATACCCAAAAAGCCGATTTCCCGCTGAAGGAGAATGGGCTGCTGGATCTCTTCTCCATTCGGCATTCTCTTTCTGAGTCCGCAGATCGTAAAAAAACTGTGGTTTTGATTGTGAATACAGCCCTCTTCCCTGTCATAAAACCAGAAGTGACTGTCAGAAAGGCGGTTTTTTCTGATATCCACCGCAATCGTTTCATTGCGCTCCCGAATCCAGCTTCGTAAATCTTCCGTCGGGTGGATGGGGCTGTCCGTTACCGTCCAGCTGTCAGCAATGGAATAAAGAGTTGCATTCATTTCATCACTTCCTCAAGTGCTTCTTCAAAATTCAGTTTCTCTCCTATCACAACCCTTGGTCTGCGCATGGTTCTTGTATTAATACTCAATACATACTCGCCCAATATGCCCATAAAGAAAAGTTGAACCGCACCAATAAAGAAAACACCAACCAGAATTGCCGCTGTTCCATAAGGGTAGGACCCCCAGTGGAGAAGCTTACTTATTAAAACAAAAACAGCCAGGCCAACGCTAAAAATACCTAATATTGCACCTAAAAAGGTTGCAACACGCATCAAAATTTTGGTATATGAAGTTATTCCAAGCATTGCAACATCATAATATTTCATAAAATTAAATCCGGAAGAACCTCGTTCACTTTTTGCCTGTTCATACTGTATCACGCAGATATTCATTCCAAATTCAGAAACCAATCCTTTCAAATATGGATTGGGATCATCAATCTGACGCATCACATCAATAAAGACTTTATCATATAATCCGAAGCCATTAAAATGTTGAATCTGTTGAGAGTCCGACAATTTTCCTATCACATTATAATATAAGGTGCGCAATGTGTACATAATTTTAGACTCTTTGCTCTTCATCTTCTGCCCAACTACAACTTTATGTCCCTGTTCCCATTTTTCTACCATTTTAGGCAGTAACTCAGGTGGGTCCTGCAAATCTCCAAACAACATGAAGGTTGCATCACCAGACCCATATTGCATGGTCTCGAAGACATTTCGATTAAACCCAAAGTTCCGGGCATTAAACACTCCCTTTACCCGCTTGTCTTCTTGACAGAGTTTTCGTATCTCATCCCGTGTATTATCCGGGGAGTAATCATCCACATAAATGATTTCATAGTCATACTCAGGCAGCTCCTCCCGAAATACCTTGGTCAGGCGCTCATACATCTGACGAACACTTTTCTCCTCCGACCAACAGGGGATGGTTACACTAATTTTTTTCATCTCTCACATCTTTCTCCTATCTCACCTGGGTAGATACTGCTTTCATCCGGAACAGGAAAAATCTGCTCCACCAATCGGAGTATCGAAATCAGATTTTCACCCTTTTTTGTAATTTGGTAGCCATCGTCTATCTGAGCCAAATTTACAATTGCTACCTGTTCGTCAATTCTTTTTTGGGTCGCCCCGGAATCGACATAGCCGGTAACAAACTGATCCCGGATCTTCTTCATATGTGTAAATTCTGTTGTTAAACATACGAGTGAATATGCATATCTTAGGCGCATCAGTTATATAATACATCTTAATCAAACTATATCTCCCGTAAAGCCAATACTATCGATCTATAGAGAGTAATAAAT
>JAHHSE010000169.1 GCA_020025395.1 Oscillospiraceae bacterium | reverse complement strand
TTTATTTACCGCTGCGGCGGCAAACTCTGCGAGGCTTTTTTGACAAGCTGACCGCCCGGCATCCGAAGGGATGCCGGGCGGTTTCGGCGTGAATGCTTACTTGTGGTCCACAGAGGCCATGTGAGTGATAAGGTCCAGAACCTTGTTGGAATAACCCCACTCGTTGTCATACCAGGAGACCACCTTCACAAAGGTGTCGGTGAGGGCAATTCCGGCTTTGGCGTCAAAAATGGAGGTGCGGGGATCGCTGATAAAGTCGCTGGAGACCACATCCTCATCGGTGTAGCCCAGGATGCCCTTCAGCTCGCCCTCGGAGGCCTTCTTCATGGCGGCGCAGATCTCGTCATACTTGGCGGGCTTTGCCAGGTTCACCGTCAGGTCCACCACAGAGACATTCAGGGTGGGCACACGCATGGACATTCCGGTCAGCTTGCCGTTCAGGTCGGGAATGACCTTGCCCACAGCCTTGGCGGCACCGGTGGAGGAGGGAATAATGTTGTAGGTCGCGGCACGGCCGCCCCGCCAATCCTTCTTGGAGGGACCGTCCACGGTCTTCTGGGTGGCGGTGACGGAGTGAACGGTGGTCATAAGGCCGTCGGTGATTCCGAAATTGTCGTGGAGGACCTTGGCGATGGGAGCCAGGCAGTTGGTGGTGCAGGAGGCATTGGAGACAAACTGCATATCGGAGGTGTACTTGTCCTGGTTTACGCCCATGACAAACATGGGGGTATCGTCCTTGGATGGGGCGGACATGATGACCTTCTTGGCTCCGGCCTTGATGTGGCCCTCGCTCTTCTCCTTGGTCAGGAAGAGACCGGTGGCCTCCACCACATACTCGGCGCCGATCTGGCCCCAGGGCAGGTTGGCAGGCTCCTTCTCGGCATAGACCATCACCTTGCGGCCGTTCACGGTGATGGAATTCTCGTCATAGGAGATCTCGCCGTCGAAGCGGCCGTGGATGGTATCATAACGGAGCATATAAGCCATGTAGTCGGGGGTCATGCCAGGGTCGTTGATGCCCACAAACTCCAGGTCGGGGCGGTTGATGCCGGCGCGGAAGACCAGACGGCCGATACGGCCGAAGCCATTGATGCCAATTTTAATACTCATAGCAAAGACTCCTTTATACAAAATTCTTGTGGTACTACTAAAGTATAAAGCCTTTCACCAAAGAAATCAAGCCTTCTTTTCCTGTCTAAATGCTCAAAAAAATGATTTAAGTTCCGTCATTTTGTCAAAACAACTCACAGCTTCCGTTTTGTTTTCCGCTTAAAAGAAAATGGAAAAATACGACACGGAAAAGGATGTTTTCTGTCGAAATTTTTCTATGTGCAAGTGCTTGCAAAAACGGGGCCGGTTCGATATAATGATCTAACAATTAGGTGTAGAATCCTTTTTTATGGTGAAAGGCAGAAGTTACCGTTGCTTTCGGCCTCAAAACTGCGTATGATGAATCTAAAGATGAAGGCCAAAAGAGGCCGGGAAAGAGGGGCACCTAAATGCCAATGCGTGTTGAATTACAGTCTCTTCTAAGCGGATTTGAAGCTCCGGCTATTTTTTATCGGGAAAATACGGTGCGATATTTTAACGAAGCCGCTAAGACGCTGTTTCCCCAACTGAAACATGGCGGCCCCATGCCGGAGGGCTTTGACGCTGCGGATTCCCCCTTCCGGGCCGAGGCAACCCAAACAGAGAAGGGCATCCTGTATCTGTTCCGCCCGAAATACGAGGAGCGCTCCGCCGGAGATCTGGAATTGATTATCCGTCAGCTTCGGGACGCCGCCGGCAGCCTGATGATCGCGGGGGAGCGGCTGGCCTCCTTTGTCCCGCCCACGCAGGAGTGCGCCGCCTTGCTGAGCATGATGGACCGCAGCCTCTATGCCATCCGCCGTCTGTGCGATCACACCGATCTGCTCCGCCAGCTGGAGGCGCGTCAGGTGGGGATTTATCGGGAGGCGCCTCTGGATCTGGCGGATCTGTCCAATCGGATCGCCGAACAGAGTGAGGGCCTGTGTCATCAGGCGGGGATCTCCTTCACCTATGAAAACGCTCTCACCAGTGTGCTCACCCGGGGAGATCAGGAGCTGCTGGCCCGTATGCTGTTTAATCTCCTTTCCAATGCCATTCAGGCCGCCGGTCCCGGCGGACGGGTGGGTCTGAAATCCGAGCAGCGGGGGGAGCGAATCTGCTTTACCGTCTGGGACAACGGGCAGGGAATGGAGCGGGAACGGCTGGCCACCCTGTTCCGCCCCCAGCGCCGGAAGGGGCTGCCCCAGCCCGGTGACGGCGCGGGCATGGGCCTGCGGATTGTAAGGGAGATTGCCGTCCTCCATGGAGGGCTGGTTTTGGCAGAGGCTCAGGAGGACCGGGGGATTCGTATGACGGTGTCCCTCCCTATCCGCCC
>JAHHSE010000168.1 GCA_020025395.1 Oscillospiraceae bacterium | reverse complement strand
GTCCAGAGGGGGGAGGGACCTGGCCTTCCCGAAGGGGGTGTACTGACTCATGAGAGAGAAGAGGACCTGACCTCTTGGAAAGGTACGGGCCACCCAGTCCATCACCCGGCGGCTCTCCTCCACCTGACCGGGGAGGATGAGATGACGGATGACGGTACCCCGTTGGAGGAGACCGTCCCGGTCAAAGACCGGGGCCCCGGTCTGCCGGACCATCTCCCGGATGGCGGCGGCGGCAACATCGGGGTAGTCCGCGGCGCCGGACCAGGCGGCGGACAGGGCGGGGGAGAGGTATTTGAGGTCAGGGAGATAGATGTCCACCTTTCCCTCCATGGCCCGGAGGGTGGAGACCTTCTCATAGCCGCTGGAATTCCAGAGGACGGGGACGGAAAAGGGGGTTTCCAGCAGCCGGGCCAGAAGGTGGGTATAGTGGGTGGGATTGACAAAGTTCAGATTGTGGGCCCCCTGACGGATCAGGGATTCACAGACCTCCCGCAGGGCCTCCGGGGTGAGGGGCTTTCCGAAGTCCTCCTGGGAGATGGGGGCGTTCTGGCAGAAGACGCAGGAGAGAGTACAGCCGGAAAAGAAGACGGTTCCGGAGCCGCGGCTGCCTGAGATGGGAGGCTCCTCCCACAGGTGGAGGGCGGCCCGTGCGGCCACCGCCCCCCGGGGCATCCGGCAAAAGCCCTCCCCGCTGGTTTCGGTACGCAGGGCCCCGCAGTTTCTGGGGCAGAGCCGGCAGATCATAGGTCACCTCTCTGACAGAAGGCGGGGGGATGGAGGAAGCTCACAGGGCGATCACCCCGTTCCGGGATTTCAGCTCCTTCACCTTGGGAAGGACAGCGTGGATGGAGGAGGCCTCCTGGGCCTCCAAAAGCTCCCCGATGAGCTGATTGGAGACCAGAAAGCCCTTGGGGGTAAGCCGCCATCGGCGGTCTGCCCGTTCGGCCCAGCCCTGGGCCTCATACTGCTCCAGCTTGGCCCCGATGGGGTCGAAGTTCATAAAGAACTCCCGACGGTACTCCCACTCCTCGATTCCACGGGCGGTGCGAAGGCCCAGCATGAGATATTCCCCGCAGCGGTCCCGCCGGGGGAGCATCTCACTCTCCTCAATGATCCGCCCTCCCTTGAGGACCCCGTCCACATAGCCGTCCAGATCCCGAAGGAAGGAGTATCTCCGTCCGCCGAAGTCGGAGTGGGCGCCGGGGCCGAAGCCGATGTATTCCCGCAAAAACCAGTAGCGGAGGTTATGACGGGACTGAAAGCCCTTTTTGGAAAAGTTGGAAATCTCATACTGACCGTATCCGGCGGAGATCAGACGGTCCACCGTCCAGAGGTACATATCCGCCTGATCGTCGTCAGAGGGCAGGCGCTCCCCGCGGGCCACCCGCTCGGCCAGAGGGGTGCCCTCCTCCACCTTGAGTCCGTAACAGGAGAGATGCTCCGGCTGAAGGCCCAGGACCTCCTCCACCGTGTTTTTCCACCCCGCGGTGGTCTGTCCGGGAAGGCCGTAGATGAGATCCAGGGAGAGGTTTTTGATTTTGGCCTTTCGGGCGGCCTCCACCGCCTCCTTGACCTGCTGGAAGGTGTGGGGGCGGTGGAGGGTGGCCAGCTCCCGATCACAGGCGGATTGGACCCCGAGAGACAGGCGGTTGATCCCCGCCCGGCGCAGATGGGTGAGCATCCCTCTGTCCACACTGTCCGGATTGGCCTCCATGGTCACCTCCGCGTCAGGGGAGAGGGTATAGCGCTTATGCACCGCCTTTAAAAGCTCCCGAATCCGCTTCTCTCCATAAAAACTGGGGGTTCCGCCCCCGAAATAGACCGAATCCACCTGATAGCTCCTGGCGCTGGGGGCGGTCTCCGCCAGATGGACCAGCAGGGCCTTCTGATAGGCGTCCATGCGGTCCTCCCGTCCTGCCAGGGAATAGAAGTCACAATAGTCGCATTTGCTGCGGCAAAATGGAATGTGGATATACAGTCCCAATCGGTTCATAGGTGTGCCTCCTGCGGTGCATGGTCCGAATGCTTGCCACGGACTTGCCAGAATAAATTTTGTGCCGTATATTATATAATATTTTCCCGCAAATGCAAAGAACAAGTTTTGGGTTCCCGAAGACTGGGAGGAGGATGGAGATGCGGAAGCTCACATGGACAGTAGGGGCCGATCAGGAGGGAAGGCGGGCAGATTCCTTTCTGCGGCGGGAGCTGGGTCTTTCCGGAACCGTCATCAAGCGGGTCAGGCACCTGAAAAACGGCCTGCTTTTGGACGGGGAGGAGATCTATACCAGCTATCCGGTCCGGGCGGGCCAGGTTCTGGAGGTGCTGGTGGGGGATCTGGAAAACGGCCTGACCCTCCCCCGGCCCGGCCCGCTGGACATATTCTATGAGGATGAGGATGTGGTGGTCATCAATAAGG
>JAHHSE010000167.1 GCA_020025395.1 Oscillospiraceae bacterium | reverse complement strand
GCCCTATCCTTCATCCTTTTTTGCTTCACTGTCCAAGATGTATTGTAATCCTACACTGCTTTTTTTAAAAAGAGAAAAAAGAAGCTTGACAAATTTCTACTAAACCGCTATAATAACAAAGCGGTCTTACGAAGGACCGGATTTGCGGATGTGCTGGAACAGGTAGACAGGCACGTTTGAGGTGCGTGTGTCTTATGACGTGTGCGTTCAAGTCGCATCATCCGCACCAGAAAAGCATACCTCTTTCACGGAAGAGGTATGCTTTTCTTTTATGACGACCGAAGAAGGGGGCGCGGCATGGCTCGCATGAACTGGCCTGTCATCCTCTATGAGGACCAGGAGCTTCTGGTGGTGGACAAGCCTGCGGGACAGCTTTCCGTCGCCACTGACACCAGCTGGAAGAATACGGCCTATCGGCAGGCCGCCGACTATATCCGAATCCGAAACAAGCGGGCCCGTCTCTTCCTTGTCCATCGTCTGGATCGGGACACCTCCGGGGTCCTTCTCTTCGCCAAGAGTGAGTCTGTCAAGCAGGCCCTTCAGAAGGACTGGAACCATTTGGTCACATGGCGGGGCTATCAGGCCATCGTGGTGGGAAGACCCCCCAAGGAGGCGGGCACCCTCCGCTCCTATCTGCTGGAAAACCAGGCCCACAAAGTCTATTCCGCCCCGGAGCGGAAGGGTGGGAAGCTGGCGGTGACCCACTATCGGATTCTGGGGGAGCGGAAGGGGTACAGTCTGCTGGATCTGAATATCGATACCGGGCGAAAGAATCAGATCCGGGTCCAGCTCTCTGATCTGGGCTGTCCTGTGGCGGGAGACCGGAAGTACGGCGGCCTCCAGGACCCCATTGGAAGGCTGGCCCTCCATGCGGGAAAGCTGACCCTCACTCACCCTGTGAAGGGAGAAGAATATTCCTTTGCCGCAGAGCTGCCCAGGGAGTTTGGGCGTCTCTTCCCGGCCAAGACCCCAAAGGAGGAAAGAAAACCATGAGAATGCGGAAAAAGCCCAACCTCATTCCCCGAATGGAGCGATGCGCCGCCGTTCACATTCAGGACCCAAATGACCATCGGGGGGCGTGGAGGGAGCTGATGCCGGAGGCGGAAGCCCTTTATTTGGAGATCGGCTGCGGAAAGGGCCGCTTTACCTGTGAGACGGCGGCAGCCCATCCCAACACGCTCTTTATCGCGGTGGAGCGAGTCCCGGATGCCATGGTTATCGCCATGGAGCGGGCGGTTTCCATGGGACTCAAAAATGTGTTTTTTGTGGATGCCGACGCCGCCCATCTGGGGGAGTATTTTGTCCCCGGCGAGGTGGATCGGCTCTATATCAATTTCTGTGATCCATGGCCTGCCAACCGTCAGGCCAAACGCCGCCTGACCCATGAAGGCTTTCTCCTCTCCTATCGAGCCGTCCTGAGAGAAGGGGGGGAGATTCATTTTAAGACCGATAACCATGATCTCTTTGAGTGGTCCCTCTTCCAATTTCCAAAAGCAGGCTATGCGCTGAGGGAGGTCACACGGAATCTCCATGAACACGGCATCTGCGGCATTATGACGGACTATGAGGAGAAGTTCCACAATCTGGGGACTCCTATCCGGCGCTGTGTGGGGATTAAGACCGGGCTTCCTGAAAAGAAGGAAGGGGTCTCCGAGGCGCGGGAGAAAAATTAAGACAGTAAAAGGGTCCGGGAAAAACCCGGACCCTTTTACTGTCCTTAGGCGAAGACCACAACCTGATACATCAGGAAAAAATGCGCCACCGAACCAAAGAGGATAAAGAGATGAAAGATCTCATGACAGCCAAACCGGGGATTGTTTCGTCCGGGCCATTTGAGGGCATAGAGGACCCCGCCAGCAGTATAGAGGAGGCCGCCTCCCACCAGAAGGGCCATACCGGTTCCGGAAAGGACCTGAGAGAGGGGATAGATGGCGAAAATGGCGATCCAGCCCATAAAGAGGTAGAGACCGGCGGTGAGCCATCGGGGGGCCATGATCCAGGCAACGGACAGGAAGATCCCGGCCAGGGCCAAGGCCCAAATCACCCCGAACAGGGTCCCGCCCAAGGCTCCTTTTAGGCTGAGGAGACAGATGGGGGTGTAGCTCCCGGCGATGAGGAGATAGATGGAGGCGTGGTCAAAGCGGCGCAGATTCATCCGTCTCTCCGGAGAGGTGCGGATGGAGTGGTACAGGGTGCTGGCGGTATAAAGACCGATCATGGAGGCACCATATATGGCGAATACCGCCATTCTGAGGCCGCCTCCCACCTGGGCCGCCCGAAGAAGCAGGAGGACGGTGCCCACAAGGCCCAGAAGAATCCCCGCCCCATGGGTCATGGCCGACCAGGGACGAAGACCGTCATAGGGGTTGCGGCCCTGTTCTCCCTGGAGCCTCTTCCTCTTGGGAACCATGGGGGAGATGGGGTATTCATTTCTTAAAATTTCATCCATTTCAATCACCCGCATCTAG
>JAHHSE010000166.1 GCA_020025395.1 Oscillospiraceae bacterium | reverse complement strand
CTCCAGGAGATCCCGCCCCAGGCCCCCGCTTCCAGAGAAAACGCGGCGGCCAGCCTCTTCCGCATCCTCACCCTGTTAGGGGGCCTGCAATCCTGACCCGGCTGTGCGTCAGGCGCAAGCCGGATTTCTTTCATATAAATGGTTTAAATCCACCCCTTTACCGGCATCCTTCCTCACCCCGGTCCATCCCATAGAATGAGAAAAAGCCCGGCATGAGCCGGACTTTTTCGACAGTCACGCCCCCGGACATGGTCCGGGGGCGTTTCCTCTCTCCTTAGCTGTACCAGGTACCGGTGCTGTTGCTGAAGGAGAGATTGGTCCCCACCTGTCCCGCGTTTTCCGTGGACAGATTGGGAACATTTCCTGTACCCAGGCCGTATTTTCCGGCGGGGACCGGGCCGATCCCCGGGATCTCCAGCATGGGGACAGGGGGAAGATCCTCCACCCGCCAGGGCCGATGCCCGGGCAGATAGAGCGTGACAAATTTCACCGAGAAAATGTCGCAGAGAATAAAGATCTCGTCGTTCTGGTCGTAGAGGACCACATAGGTACGACCTACAGAGTAGAGAATGCCCTCCTTCCGGGCCATCTCCTGGGTGCCCACCACAAACTCGACGACGGCGTAAAGCCCCAGATTGTCCGCAAGGGCCTGTTGGATCGTCCCCTGCATTCCGGGTCCGTCAAAATCCATCTGGTCCTCCGGGGACACAGCGATGGTTGCCACCGGCTGCATCTTGGCAGTGGAAGGAGGAGGCATCATTCCGGCCTGGGGAGAGGGGATCTGTTGATAGGGTTGATTCATCATGGTATCTGTTCTCCTTTTTGGTCAGGTGTCCGCATAGGCAGGGGTGGGGTTGTAAAAGCAGTGATTTCCTATCCGGGTGGCAAAGACCCCTACCTTGGATGGAAAGTTGGAACGGCAGGTGGGACGGAAGGGATTAAAGTACCATAGGGCAAGACCCAAATCGGTCACACGGTTGCCAACAATGGCCCATTCAGCCACATTGTAGTGGACGGTGGTGGGACTCATATTATAGATGTTTTGCGGATTGTATTTTCCGCGGATGGTCTCTCTGGCGCAGTCAAACTGCCCCGGCTGATAGATCACGGCCCGGATGGTAGGGTCCAACCGTCCATATTCCCCATAGGTAATGTCCACCCGATTCATGACTACAGAGGCCACAGCCTTCATTCCGATCTCCCCTTCCCCCCCTGCTTCACACAGGACGATCCGGGCCAGCAGTTCGGTGTCTGTCATATGTAGCGCTCCCTCCTTTTCAGAAAAATGGGTCCTCGTCCTGAGAAAATTGCTTCTTGCTCTCAAACACATCAAAGAGCCGCAGGACCCCGGCGGCCAGCACCAGAAGGGCAGCCCATCGATTGCGTCCCGCGGAGCGGATGGCGGCGGGATCTCCTCCCAGACAGGCCTGTTCCTCCCCCTTCAGACTGACCTGAAAAAAGAAAGTCAGAGCCAGTAGGATAAAAATGGATACCAGCCGTCGAATAGGCAGCACATTTCCGACCGCCTCCGCCCCCTCCCGGTCTCCGGCCAGAGAGAGACAGAGCGCCTCCCGCTGTCGCTCTGTGGCATAGTAGGAGAGAAGAACCCCGCTCACGATCAAAACAAGCCAGTTTAATGAAGAATTCAATAGGTCTAATTCCTTCTGCGCCTCCACACAGCGCCACCGCCTTTCCAATCCATCCTATGACCCGGCGGGATGGGTGGTCCCTAAAATGGAAAGATAGCGTTTTTTCAAAAAGTAGTTGACAAAAGAGGTTCCTTTTGTTAGAATAAACCTTGTCCTTCGGACGATTAGCTCAGCTGGTATGAGCATCCGCTTGACGTGCGGGAGGTCATAGGTTCGAATCCTATATCGTCCACCAAATAAAATAGCAGAGGAAGGACCAACAACAAAATAACTGCTGTTGGGCTTTCCTCTGCCATCTTCTCAAAAAAGGCAATAAAATCCCTATATCAGTTCAGAGCGGACTACATGGCTGGTCCCGGCCAAGGGCACTCATAGATGATTCCAAATCATCTCCCGGTGTCAGGTATGATTCAATCCGGGGCATCAGAGATGCAAGTATCATAATTACCTGTAGTTCGCAAGTTTCGGTCGGTGAGTCCTACTCCTCCGGCTGTCGTCAACTGTTCCTGAACGGTCAGAAAGACGGTCACGGCTCGGTGATACGCTTGCAGGTGTTTGCAGTCATGTAATCCCGGACACAGTGTCCAAAAGTTTGCTTTGGTGTGCTTGGAAGGGCATACTTTTCAAAGTGCAATAATAAGCCAAGCGGATGCTTGGCGATCCGTCTCTGTTCTTGTACAACAGAGACGGATTTTCTTTTGAAGGCTCAAAAGATGTCATATTATACATTTTTTCAAAAATTTGTCAAGAGGCGGACCCGGAGCAAAAAGGAGACCTGTGTAGGAGTACAATACATCTTGGACAGTGAAGCAAAAAAGGATGAAGGATAGGGC
>JAHHSE010000165.1 GCA_020025395.1 Oscillospiraceae bacterium | reverse complement strand
CTCCCATCCGGGCCTTCTCTCCCATCAGGACCGTTCTGTGCTGGCCCTCCCCCTGACCCCGCTGGGCCGGATCTATTTGATGGGGGGCGGTCATGTCTCCCTGGCCCTCTCCCGGATTTTGGACCTTTTGGTTCTTCCCTATCAGGTGGCGGACGACCGGGAGGCCTTTTGCAATCCACAGCGGTTTCCCCATGCACAAGCCCTCTTTGTCACCCCCTTTCCCCGGCTTGGATCGGTGCTTTCCGGCCCTCTGGCCCCCCGAAAAAAGGACGCCGTCTGCATCATGACCCGCGGGCATTTGGCGGATGCCGATGCCCTCCGTTTCTTTCTGAACACCCCCGTCGGCTACATCGGAGTCATGGGCAGCCGAAGCAAGCGGGACCATGTGTTCTCCCTGCTGAAGGCAGAAGGCTTTGACCATGCGGAGGATCGAATCACCACCCCCATCGGCCTGCCCATCTGCGCCCAGACCCCGGGGGAGATCGCCGTCTCCATCGCCGGACAGCTCATCCGGTGGAGAGCGGAACCTACATGAGTTTGTTTTCCGGGTTTTTCATCCTGTTGGGAGGATCGATATGAAGCTGCAGCTGTCCATTCAATTCCGCACCGACGAAGGGGAAAAGTTTTTCGGGGAGGGGCCCTGCCGCCTCCTCTCCGGCATCCGTCAGCACGGAAGCCTCCGCTCCGCCGCCATCGCCATGGGAATGTCCTATACCAAGGCCTTCCATATGCTGAAGCACACGGAGGCCTGCTGCGGGTTTCCCCTCTGCCGCCGCACCATCGGAGGGGATGGAGGGGGAGGCAGCAGCCTGACCCCGGAGGCGGAGGACCTTTTGACCCGTTACGAGGCCTTTCGTGCCGATTGCAGTCAAGCCGCGGCCCGGCTGTACCGCAACCGTTTTCCGGAGGTCTCCCCCTGGTTCCCCCTCCAGCCCCCGCCAAAGGAGGTCCCGTCATGCGATCCAAAGAGCTAAAACTGCTCATAACCTTTTCCACCACCACCGGGGCCATGGCCATGGAGGATGCCGCCCGGAAGAAGGGCTTTCCGGGGCGGCTCATTCCCCTCCCCGAAGTGGTGCGGGCGGGGTGCGGCCTGGCCTGGATGGCCCCGCCGGAATATGGGTCCCAGGCAGAGGCCTTCCTCACCCGTCACGGCCTCTCCTATGAGAGCATCTGTCACATTACTCTCTGATGCCTGCCATCGGAAAGGAGCAGCGCATGAACCAGGAGATTTTATTCTGCAAAGGGGGCGGCTGCACCGCCAAGCTGGGGCCGGGAGCCCTGGCGCGGATCCTCTCCCTCCTGCCCAAGCAGAGGGATGAAAACCTTCTCATCGGCTTTGAAGGCTCAGACGATGCCGCCGTCTATCGCCTCACCCCGGATCTGGCCCTGGTCCAGACCCTGGATTTTTTCCCTCCCATGGTGGAAGACCCCTATCTGTTTGGTCAGATCGCCGCCGCCAACGCCCTCAGTGATATCTATGCCATGGGGGGCAGCGTCAAAACGGCCCTGAACATTGTCTGCTTCCCGGAGAAGATGGATCTAAATCTTTTGGGCCGGATTCTTGAGGGGGGCAGTGAAAAGGTACGGGAGGCGGGGGGCATTCTGGCCGGAGGACACTCCATCACCGACGAGAGCGTCAAATACGGTCTCTCCGTCACCGGCCTGGTCCATCCGGACAGGCTCTGGGCCAATGACCGCTGTCAGCCCGGGGACCTGCTCCTCCTGACCAAACCCCTGGGGGTGGGTCTGGTCTGCACCGCCCAACGGCTTGGGGCGGCCTCCCCCTCCGCCTTTCGGCAGGCGGTCCGCTCCATGACCGCATTGAATAAAGATGCCGCACAGATCCTCCACCGCTATACCGTCCACAGCTGTACCGATGTGACCGGTTTCGGCCTGCTGGGCCATCTCCGGGAAATGCTGGCCGGACGGTATGGGGCCAGACTCTTTGCTGACGCCATTCCCTGTCTCCCGGAGAGCCGGCACTACGCGGAGGAGTTTTATCTCACCGCCGCCGCCCAGCGCAATCGAAACCATCTGGGGGATCAGGTCGCCTTTCAGGTGGAGGACTTCCCCTTAGAGGAACTTCTCTTTGACCCCCAAACCTCAGGGGGCCTGCTGGTCTCCCTCCCACCTCAGGAGGGGGAGGCCGCCCTGGAGGAGATCGCTGCCCTGGGTCTGCCCTGCGCCCTGATCGGCGAGATCATCCGGGAGAATCCCGGCCTCATCCGGGTCTGCCCCTCCCGCTGATCTCCCTTATCGATTCCCGAAAGGAGGCGGGCACCCACCTCCGGTGCCCAACCATTTATGAAACAGCTGTTGGATGTCCGGGGCATGGCCTGCCCCCTTCCCGTCATCGAGACCAAAAAAGCCCTGTCTCTCCTGGCGGAGGGAGACATTCTTGAGATTCTGACCGACGATGAGATTTCGGCCCAGAATGTGCTGAAGCTGGCGGCCCAAAGAGGGGTCACCGCCCTGTCTCAGCCCCTGAAAAACGGGGACTTCCTCC
>JAHHSE010000164.1 GCA_020025395.1 Oscillospiraceae bacterium | reverse complement strand
AGACAGAGTCCGTCCCGGTCCAGCTGACGGAGGATTTGAGAAGGCTCCCCGGAGAGGGCGCAGTACCTCTCCTCAAAAAAGGGGAGGGTTCTCCCATGGGCGTGGAGGGCCTGGGGAGTCTGTAAATGGGTGGTGGTGGTAATCAGGACCCGCTTGCCCAAGGCCCGAAGCCGGGCGGCAAGGGAGAAGAGAAGGGTGGTTTTCCCCCCGCTTCCGATCAGAGAGAGTACCATAGAAGATCAATCCTCCAACAGCGTCTGAAGAGCGTCGGCGATGGCCTCCACCTCCTCCAGGGTGTTGCCCCAGGAGAAGGAGAAGCGCACCATCCCCTGTTCCACGGTCCCAAATCGGCGGTGGACCAGGGGGGCGCAGTGGGCACCGGCCCGGACGGCGATCCCAAACCGCTCCTGAAGCTGATCTGCCACCAGGGAGGAGGGAAGATCTCTCACATTCAGTGAGAGGATGGGGGCCCGGTCCCAGCCGGAAAAATCTCCGTAGAGGGTGATTCCGGGGAGGGGGGCCACCCGCTCATAGAAGGCTCGGAGCAGGGCCTGTTCCCTCGCTCGAAGGAGGTCCATCCCGGTCTCAAAAAGATAGTCCAGTCCCGCGGACAGCCCGGCGATTCCGGGGGCATTCAGGGTACCCGCCTCCAAAGCGGTGGGCAGAGAGTCGGGGTGGCTCCGCTGAAAGGAGTGGACCCCGGTCCCCCCGGTTTTGAGGGGGCGGATGGAAAGCCCCTTTTTGAGGCAGAGACCGCCGATTCCCTGAGGCCCAAGGAGGCTTTTATGACCGGTAAAGGCCAGGACATGGATTTGGTCCCGGCGCATGGAGAGGGGGAAAATCCCGGCAGTCTGGGCGGCGTCCACCAGAAACAAAAGCCCATGGGTGTGACAGAAATCTCCCAGAGCGGAGAGGGGATTGACATTCCCGGTGACATTGGAGGCGTGGGTGCAGACCAGGGCCTTGGTGTTGGGACGGAGGGCGGCCGCCCCGTCGGCGGGGTCCAGTGTGCCGTGATTGCGACAGGGGAGGATGGTGAGGAGGACCCCTTGATGCTCCAATTCATAGAGAGGGCGGAGGACGCTGTTATGCTCCAGCTCGGTGGTAAGGATGTGGTCCCCCGGCTGGAACAGCCCCTTGAGGGCGATGTTCAGGGACTCTGTGGCGTTGGAGGAAAAGACCACCTGCTCCGGCCCCTCTCCCTCGAAGAGGCGGGAGAGCTTTTGCCGACAGGAAAAGATGGTTCGGGCGCTGTCCAGACTGGGGGAATTGCCGCCCCGTCCGCTGTTTCCGAGATGGAGGACGGCATCATAGACCGCCTGAGCCACCTGGGGGGGCTTATGGAGGGAGGTAGCGGCGGAATCGGCATAGATCATGGGGACCTCCTTATCTCCGCAGGCTCTGAATCACGGCCTCCAGGACTCCGCCGGCGATACAGCGGGCTTTGTCCGAGATGGTGAAGCAGTTGTCATATTCCTCCGGCCGCGGATCAATGTCAGCCACCTTAAAGCCGGCGGTCACCGGGTAGCCGTCCCGGAGCAGTCCCCGGAGAAGGCCGTCCAGGGTGGCGGGGACGGGGATGGGTTCCCCCTGCGGGGGCTCAATCAGGGCGATGATCTCCCCTCGGCGGACGGTGTCGGTGATTTGTTTGACATTGCGGAACAGGCCGGGGGCGGGGGCGTGAATCACACGGGCGGCACCCTCCCCGGCGATGAGGCCGGGGACCCCGGTGTTGGGGAGGGCGGAGCCGGAACGGATGAGTCGGCCCAGATTGTGCCCCCGCATGGTCTCAATGACCACATGGGCATCCTGGGGGGCGGTAAAGCCGGGTCCCAGGGCGATGGTGAGAGGGGCCATGCCCGGATGGGTCCCAAGATTTTTTTTGGCCAGAATTCCGTCCACCAGGGCGATGGGGCGGAGGGAGGAGAGACAGGAGGCGGTCTCGTCCACCAGAAGGGCCACCTTCCCTTGGGAGAGCAGGGTCAGGGCCTGTTCCGGATCCCGGGCCAGGAGACATTCGGCCCCCTCCACCACGGAGCGGCCCTCATAGACGGCCTCCGAAAAGGCCACATTCCGCCGAATGGCGGAGGGGTGGGCGGTCTCCAGCACAAGAACGGGAAATCCGCAGCTGTGGAGCTTGTGAATGGTCCCTGTGGCGATGTCTCCCCCGCCGCGGACCACGATCAGGTTTTTGGGCATACGGTTTCCTTCTTTCAGGGGCGGAGCAGAAGTCCCGCCTTGAGTTCTTTTTCCACAATGGCGTACATATTGGAAACGGAGCCAACCATGAGCCTGTCCTTCAGGCCGTAAAATTCCAGACAGGTCCCGCAGGTGGTGATCTCCACCCCCTGGGCCTCCAGAGCTTTGAGATCCTCCAGGCTGCCGCTCCCCTCGCAGGGGAGAAAGGCCCCGCTGTTGTAAAACAGGAGGGTGGAGGGCAGGGTGTCCTGCTGGGTGAGGGAGAAGAGGAAGGACTGCATCAGGAGCCGGCCCAGAGCCGGATCCCCCTGACCCATTTGGGAGGAGGAGACAGAG
>JAHHSE010000163.1 GCA_020025395.1 Oscillospiraceae bacterium | reverse complement strand
CCCTATCCTTCATCCTTTTTTGCTTCACTGTCCAAGATGTATTGTACTCCTACACTCCCTTTTTTCTTGAGAAGAGGGCCCTCTTGACACCTTTTCCCATCCATGGTAGTATAATATATCAACAGCATATCGCGAAGAACGGGAAAAGTAGCATCCGCCCGCCTCCGGGCAGAGAGGGTCCGTCATCGGCTGAAAGCGGACCCGCGGAGACAGAATGTGAATTGCGCCCGGGAGCGAGCGGGATTCAGAGGCCCGCCGGGTTTGCCGCCGTCATCGGCTTCGAGTAAAAAACGAGAGTGGAACCGCGACCTTGTGCCGCCTCTCATGCCTTCGGGCATGGGAGGCGTTTTTCTTTTCCGGCACAGGCCGAAGGTTCCCTCCTCCATTTTTCATCACCGGATTGGGAGGTATCCTATGACACGATTGGGTGAGACCCTTCGGGCCTACCAGGCCCGTGATCCGGCGGCCCGCAGCCGTCTGGAGATCTTTCTTTTATACCCCGGCGTCCACGCCATCCTCTTCCACCGACTCAGCCACTGGCTCTGGACCCATCATCTTCTCTTCCTGGCCCGGCTCCTCTCCCAGCTCTCCCGTCATATGACCGGCATTGAGATCCATCCCGGCGCCACCATCGGCCGCCGCTTTGTGATCGATCACGGCATGGGCATCGTCATCGGGGAGACCGCCGAGATTGGGGACGATGTCCTCCTCTATCACGGGGTCACCCTGGGCGGTACCGGAAAGGACCAGGGCAAACGGCACCCCACCATCGGCAACAATGTTCTCATTGCCTGCGGGGCCAAGATTCTGGGGCCCTTTACCGTGGGAGAAAACTCCCGCATCGCCGCCAACGCGGTGGTTCTCTCGGCCATCCCCCCCAACGCCACCGCCGTGGGCGTTCCCGCTCGGGTGGTCCGAATCGCCGGGGAACGGACCGACTACACCGAGCGGGTAGATCAGATCCATGTCACCGATCCCATCCAGAAAGAGCTGCAGGCCCTGCAGTCCCGGCTGGAGTTTTTAGAACAACAATTGGAGAAGGAGAAACGATTATGAAGCTGTACAATTCCGCCACCCACACCAAGGATGAATTTGTCACACACCAGCCGGGAAAGGTCAGTATGTACACCTGCGGCCCCACCGTCTACCATTTTGCCCATATCGGCAACCTGCGTTCCTATATCATGGAGGATGTGCTGGAAAAATTTCTCCGCTATATCGGCTATGAGGTCCGCCGGGTCATGAACATCACCGATGTGGGCCACCTCGCCTCCGATGCCGACGAGGGCGAGGATAAGATGCTCACCGGAGCCAAGCGGGAGCATAAGAGTGTGATGGAAATCGCCCGGTTCTACACCGACGCCTTTTTCTCCGACTGTCAAAAGCTGAACATCAAGCGCCCGGACATCGTCCAGCCCGCCACCGGCTGCATGGAGGAGTATATCCGCATCATCAGCGCCCTGCTGGAAAAGGGCTCCGCTTATCTGGCGGGAGGGAATGTGTATTTTGACACCTCCACCCTGGACCGCTACTATGTCTTCCATGACCATGACGAGGAGGATCTGGCCGTCGGGGTTCGGGAGGGGGTGGAGGCCGACACCAACAAGCGGAACAAAAACGACTTTGTCCTCTGGTTCACCAAAAGCAAGTTTGACGACCAGGCCCTGAAATGGGACTCCCCCTGGGGGGTGGGCTACCCCGGCTGGCACATGGAATGCTCCGGCATCTCCATAAAATACCTGGGAGACTATCTGGACCTTCACTGCGGCGGGATTGACAACGCCTTCCCCCACCACACCAATGAAATCGCCCAGTCCGAGGCCTTTTTGGGCCACCCCTGGTGCAGGCAGTGGTTCCATGTTCACCATCTGAACACCGCCGGCGGAAAGATGAGCAAGTCCAAGGGGGAGTTTCTCACCCTCTCCCTCCTGGAGGAGAAGGGCTATGATCCCCTGGCCTACCGGCTCTTCTGCCTTCAGTCCCACTACCGAAACAGCCTGGTCTTCACCTGGGAGAACCTGGACAACGCCAAAAACGCCTATGAGAAGCTGGTGGGCCGGGTGGCCGGCCTCTCGGAGGAGGGCCGGACGGACGAGGCCGCTGCCGCCCCCTTCCTGGACGCCTTCCGGGAGGCCCTCTCCAATGATCTCAATACCTCCCTGGCGGTAACCTCCCTCTATGATGTGCTAAAATCCCATCTGAACGACCGCACAAAACGGTTCCTGCTGGAACGCTTTGACACCGTTCTGGGTCTGGACCTGCTGGGCCGGGCCGCCGCCCTCCGGGAAAAGCAGGCTGCCCCCGTGGAGGGCGCCGAGGAGATCGATGCCCTGGTCGCCGCCCGGACGCAGGCCAAACAGGAAAAAAACTGGGCGGAGGCCGACCGAATCCGGGACCAGCTCAAGGCCATGGGCATCGAGCTTCTGGACACCAAAGAAGGACCCACCTGGAAAAAACGCTGATGGACCCATTTCTTAGAAAGTGTGGTATTGCGCCATGAAACGACTTCTCGCCCTCACCCTGACCCTTCTTCTGCTCACCGGATGTTCCGCGGAGGGCGGACCGACCCCCTCCCAGA
>JAHHSE010000162.1 GCA_020025395.1 Oscillospiraceae bacterium | reverse complement strand
CAGCTTAATTTCATATTACACGAGCCCTTTTTGCGAACATCCCTTGACGCGGTCCGCTTTACCGCTATGTTCTGCCTGTACAACGCCGGAACCCCTGTTTTCTCCTAATGAAAACAGGGGTTCTTCGACAGTCTGGGGAGACGGACTGTGGTCCGTCTCCTTTTTTACAGGAGAACGGGTCAAAGGGGAGGGGACCCCATGGGAAAGGAGGGTGACGGAAGGTTTATTTATCTGCCGCGGCAATCGCTTGAACTATTTCGGAAAAGCCAGTAAATGTGAAGGTTTTGAGCGTTCAAAAGCCAATCAGGTGGAGCCGGCTGCCGGATATATTTTGAAAGCATCCCTGATATAGGGAGATGGGGAAGGGGTATAGAAAATCTGTTTCCTGATTGGAATGTATACGGGGAAGTCCTGAAGCGGTGCTTGGGCAACAAGGAAGCCTTACCGCCATTTTGGATCTTTGTAACAGGTCCTGCTGTATCCTGGGTCATCCGTGGAGACTTTTGAGGGGTCGTCGAGTCCAGATGTACGATTTGCCGCGTAAAAAGCAGCTGCCATCCTCGTATGAGGACAGCAGCTGCCGTTTTTATTTCTTTCACTGCTCAGCGTAACAGGGGATGTGTTCACGGCATTCCGCCTGATCTTTTTGTTTACGCTTGCTGGCTGAGGAAGGCTTGAAGCATTTTTGCCGTTTCCGCACGGCTGGCCTGACCCAGAGGGTCCAAAACGCCGTTGCCTCTGCCTCCCAAAATTCCACGCTCCACTGCCCAGGTCATAGCGCTTTGGGCAAAGGTGCTGACAGACTGCCCGTCACGGAACCCCTCCAAGGAGCGGTTCACCTGCGGCTCTCCCGCATAGCGGTAGAGGATGACCACAAGCTGCTCTCTTGTAATGTTGTCATTGGGGCCGATTCTGCCGTTTCCGTAGCCCTTGAAAATCTCCTGTTCCGCCGCCCAGTTTATGGCGTTGGCGTACCAGCTTCCCCCATCCACATCCTGGAAGGAGTTGGGCTTTTCCGGGGCGGGATTACTCTCCAGATTGTGAAGCATCATGGCAAGCATTTTCCGGGAGAGGGGATAATCTGGGGAGAAACGATCTCCGCCGCTTCCGTTCATCAGACCACGGGCCGACACAAAGTCCACGGAATCCTGATACCAGCTGCCGGACTGCACATCCGAGAAGGTCTGGCTGTTATCCACGATCTTCAGAACGGCATTCTCCTCCAGCGTGGCGGAAATTCCCTCCTTTGTGGGGATGGATTTCCGAAGGACCTCTTCCGTGCCGTTGGGATGAACCCGGACAATCACCGTTCCGGGGGTCTTCCCGGTGACGGGGATCTCTACTTTGGCCCCCTCTCTGGGAAGTTCCAGCGTAATCTGAGGGGCCTGATTCTTCTCCTTTACCGCAGGGACCTGAACCGGGATGCGGACCGGGGTTCCCTGCTCCTTGGAGGTTCTGGCGTCCTGCTCCGATACCTTGCCGGTCACCTGGGTGAGATGACCCTTGCCATCAGTCACTGTTGTCCCCACGGTGCCTGTGGCAGTCTGCTTGGTCTCCGTAACGGTGCCGTCCTTCTTGGTTTCTACCACGAGAGAGGACCCGTCCGGATGCCGGGTGGTGGTGATGACGGTACCGTTTGGCTTCTTCTCTGTGGTTGTGGCAGGGTCACTCGGTTTCGGCTCCGGTTTGGGATTGGGACGGCTGCCGCCGCCTCCTCCGCCTCCTCCGCCGCCGGAATGACCTCCGCCGGAGGAACCCTCATCTCCGCCGGGATTGTCCCCGCCGCCGGAATGGTCTCCGCCGCCGGGATTGTCCCCGCCGCCCTCAGTTGCGGTATAGAGGACCACGGTGCCGGAAATCACATCAAAGTTGTTGGAGTCATCCGGGGTAAAGGTCCAGCGATACTCGGTCTTGGACTGGACCACCGTATCCAAGGGCAGCTCCCAGCTCACCTGACCGGGAACCGAGAAGGAGGCCCCTTCGGTGGTCAGCCCGGCATCAGCCAGGGTTTTTCCCTCTGCGGTAATCAGGGTGTATTTCGGTGTCCCGGTGGGGGTGACCTTATTCACGGTAATCACCAGAGAGCCTGTCACGGTGAGGTATTTCTCCCCCTCTGTGGGGAGGAAGGTCCACTGAGCGTGATAGATTCCCGCCTGAGGCACCGTTTCCGGCGCGGTCCAGGCAAAGGCTCCGGGGACAGGGTTCCCCTCCCCATCCCGCATCTCTCCGGAGAGGGAAATGGCAGAGAGGGCCTCGCCATAGGTCAGGGTGTCCCGGCTCAGCACAGGCTCCCCTTGAGGGACCGGCTTATTGCTGGCCTTCACCTGAATGCTTCCCTGGGTGAGAATGAAGTTGTCGGTGGTAATCCCGATGGCGATGGAACCCACCGGCCCCTCCTGATCGCTCTCAACCTTGGAAATGGGAAGCGTAAGCGCATGGCCCTGGATCACGGCCCCGTCGGTATAGTAGCCGGGGAGATCCACCTGGCCCAGCTGGAAGGAAACCGCTCCAAAGGTCTGGTCTCCGCCCAGGTCGGGGAGGAGCTGCTCCAGCTGGTAGGAGTAGACCCCCTCGTGGTGATTGGTCACCAGAATTTCTCCCTC
>JAHHSE010000161.1 GCA_020025395.1 Oscillospiraceae bacterium | reverse complement strand
CGAGAAAGGCGTGCTGTGAGGAGTTTATCCTGTCCCTCCCTGAGGGATATCAAACGGTGATCGGGGAAGGGGGGGCCACTCTGTCCGGGGGAGAAAAGCAGCGAATCAGCATTGCCCGCGCCATGCTGAAAAATGCTCCCATTGTGATTTTGGATGAGGCTACCGCCAATGTGGACCCGGAAAAGGAGGATCGGCTGCAAAAGGCCATCGAGACCCTGACCAGAGACAAAACCATCCTCATGATTGCCCATCGGCTGAAAACCGTCCGGAATGCGGATCAGATTCTGGTGCTGAACGATGGAGAGCTGGTTCAGCGTGGCACCCATGAAGAGCTGATTCAACAGGAGGGGATCTATGCCGACTTTGTATCCGGCAGAAAGGAAACTGTCGGCTGGACCCTGAAATAGAAGAGGAAGACCGGGCATCTCAGAAAAGACAGGCCCGGTCTTTTTTCAAAAAGTCTTGACAGGAGGAGAAAATGGCTGTATGATAACTGCGTTATCGATAACGATATTATCAGAGAGAGGAGGAGGGAAATGGCCGCACCGGATCGAAGCATAGATCCCCGGATCCTGCGGAGCGGGAAAAGACACTTTCTGGAAAAGGGGTATGAGGGTGTTTCGCTGAAAGAGCTTTGCGAGGACGCAAAAATCACCACCGGGGCTTTGTACAAGCGCTATAAGGGGAAGGAGGAGCTGTTTGACGCCTTGGTGGCAGATACGGTACGGGATCTGTATCAGGTGGCGGAGGAAAAGGGCCGAGTAGACCCAAAGAGCCTGACGGATGAGGAGCTGCTCCGGGCATGGAAGATGGACGATGCCGCCATGATGTGGTGGTTTGATTTCCTATATCAGCGGTATGATGGCTTCATGCTTCTTTTGTGCAGCTCGGAGGGGACCAGGTGGTCTGATTTTCAGCATGATTGGGTGGAGACCATGACCCAATACAGCGATCTCTATCTGAAAGAGGCCCAGCGGCGCGGACTGGCCAGCCAATCCATTGACCGGGCGGAGCTTCATGTGCTGCTCACCGCCTTCTGGACGACCATCTATGAGCCTTTTATCCACCATTTTGACCGAGACAGGCTGATAGAACATTGCCAAGTCATCTGCCGGCTGTTTAACTGGGCTGACGCAATGGGCTTTCCGACCCTGTAACAACCCCTAAAACCTCCCGCTATGGGAGGTTTTCCAAAACTGATAGTTAGCTATAACTAACTACAAGGAGGTATGGAAATGTTCAAAAACATACTGGAATACGCGGGGGAGCGAAAAAAGCGGATTCCTCTTGCCATGCTGCTCATGGGATTGGGAACCATATGCAGTGTTCTCCCTTATTTTCTGATTTACCAGCTGCTCAGGCCCCTGCTGATGCAGGAGACACTCACCTTGGGCTATGTTCTGTGGAGACTGATGGGCATTGGGGCCTGCGGGGTCTTGTATGCGGTCCTTTATGTGAAGGGCTTGGAGGTCTCCCACGACACGGCCTACCACACCCTGAAAAATCTGCGGGTTTCTCTGCAAAAAAAGCTGGAGAACCAGCCTCTGGGGGTGATTCAGGAGAAGGGGGTCGGAGGGCTGAAGAAGCTGTTCACAGACGACATTGAGAGTATTGAGCTTTTGCTGGCTCATGCGCTTCCGGAGGGCTTCGCCAATTTGACCGCTCCTCTTTTGATCTATGCCGCCATGTTTTTTGTGGATTGGAAGCTGGCTTTGCTCTCTCTTTGCTCTCTGCCATTGGGGATACTGGCCATGTGCATCATGTATCGGCTTGGTATGCGTAAAATGGGGTCTTATTATGAAGCCGGGCAGAGGATGAACAATACCATTATAGAGTATATTAACGGGATGGAAGTGGTCAAGGTCTTCAACCGCTCCGGCGACAGTTACAAACGGTTCGAGCGGGACATTCTCCGCTACCGGGATTTTACGCTGGACTGGTTTCGGGCCTGCTGGCCTTGGATGGCGCTTTATAACAGCATCACTCCCACGGTGGCCCTGGTAACCCTTCCTCTGGGAACCTATTTTGTGTGGACCGGACTTTCGACCCTGCCGAATTTGGCGCTGATTCTCTGTATGTCCTTTGGCATCGGGCCTCCGCTGCTCCGGGCCTTGGGATTTGCCTCGACCATGCCCCAGATCAACTATAAGATTGACGCCCTGGAAAAAGCCATGGAGGGGGCTCCTTTGCGGCAGAGCGAGCAGCCCTTTCACGGAACCGACCGGACCATTTCCTTTGAGGGGGTTCGTTTCGCCTATGAGGAGACCGAGGTGCTTCACGGCATTTCCCTGACCATTCCGGAGGGAGGAATGACCGCTCTGGTGGGAGAATCCGGCAGCGGAAAGTCCACCCTGGCAAAGCTTCTGGTCCATTTTTATGATGTGTCAGAGGGGAGCATCCGTCTGGGCGGGCAGGACCTGCGGGACATGAGTCTGGAGGCCTTGAACCAACAGATTTCCTATGTGGCCCAGGAGCAGTTTTTATTCAATACCAGTCTGCTGGAGAACATCCGAATGGGGGATCTTTCCGCCACAGATGAACAGGTGATGGCGGCGGCGGAAAAGGCCCAGTGTACGGAATTTCTGGACCGTCTGCCCCAGGGAATCCATACCCGGGCGGGGGATGGG
>JAHHSE010000160.1 GCA_020025395.1 Oscillospiraceae bacterium | reverse complement strand
CCTCTCCCCTTCGGAGGTCCAGACCAGCTATCTCTTTGAGCGGCGGGAGAACGCCCCGGCCCCCGCTCCTATCCCCCCTGTCTCAACTGCGGATATCGTGGTGGTGGAGACCACCTCTGACGCCTCGAAACGGGCCCCGCTTCGGGTGGTCCTCCCCCGGCTGATCTGCTTTCTTCTCACCATTTTCCTCTTTCTCTTTTCCGTTGGGGCCTCCCCTTTCTTCGTGTCCTCCTCCGACCAGCCCGCGGCGATGCTGAAGGGCTATTTAGTCTACTATATCTTCCTTTTTGTCTCCGTTTTCCTGGGCCTCTTTCTTAATGTGCTATGCTGGCTCTTCACCTTCCGGCACAGTGACAAATCCCTCCAAATCAGGGTTCTCACCGGCCTGATCTTCTTTTCCAGTCTGCTGATCGTCGCCGTTCCCTTTCTGGACGGGGTTCCCTCCAAGCTCACCCATCTGAGCGAAGACATCCACCAGATCGATCAGGGGGAAACCCTGGAGGCCGTGGTCTTTTTCCACCCCAACACCAAAAAAGCCTCCCTTCCCGAACTGAACGAGAGCAAGTTCCTGGTAGAGCTTCGTGGGATCGGTGCGTCCACAAACGGCAGATGGGTCAGCTTCTTTGTCCCATACAGTCTTCGATTCACCATGGACAACAATGCCCTTTACAGCGAGAATAGGAGCGTGGAATGGAACCTGGAAAATGCCGCCCAGTACAGGATTACCTATACAGAACATTTCCATCTGCTCACATCTGTGGAGCGGATATCTTAACCTTGGAAAACCGAGGCAGAACCCTTTGCCTCCTTTTTCATATTTCCTGACAAACAAGAGAAAGGATCAATGTGTATGAAGAAAAGTTGGAGCATCACCGTGAACGGGACCCCACACACCATTCAGTATCAGACCGGATGGAAACTGAGGGTTACCGTTGACGGACAGGAGACCCGTTTGAAATCCCAGAACTGGGTCCTCAACATGGTGGATCATCCCATCCCCATTGAAGGGGCTGATGTCCGCCTGGTGGTCATTGGGGCCAAGGTGGATCTGGCGGTAAACGGCGTCTATCAAAACAGCGGAAAGCCCTATGAACCCCTGGCGAAGATTCCCGACTATGTCAATATATTCATGGTCATCAGCGGATTTGGCGGCCTCTTCCTCAGCGGTGCCATCGGTATGCTGGTCGGTCTTCTGTTCTCCCTGCTGTATATCAAGCTGGCTATGAACGGAAAATTCAAGGCTGTGATCGGTGCCTTTATCGGCTGGATCGCCGCGGAGGGTCTGCTTTTCCTGCTGACCCTGAACCTTTTCCAGTAAACCCAAAAAATAAAATCGGAGGTAACTGATTATGCATTCCAGTAACTATAAGGGAATTGCCATTATCACCAGCATCATCCTGCTCATTTTGGGCGCCATCAAAACATTCGTATTTCTCGCCTCTCTTCAGGATTACATCTCCTTCCTCACCTCCGGAGAGCTTCTCCTGATCGGTGTCGTCCTCTGTGATGTCATCACCTCCTTCGGCTCCCTCCTTGTGGGTGTGGCCGGTCTCATCAAGGTCCGTCAGAAAACCGGGGTCCTCCCCTGGAGCATCCTCAGCTTCGTGGTCTGCATCGGCTATTTCATCACCATTCTCGTTGCCCTTTCGATGGGGGAGTCCAGTGGACGCCACATGGGCATTCTGGCCGCCATCCCCGCTATGCTGGGCATCTCCCTCCTCTACCTCCAGAAAAACCACAAGGAGGAGGCTGAGGCTCCCAAGGAGTCCTGACTTCCCCGGACAAAGAAGGGTTCTTTGTGTATCAGATTGCCATCTGTGAGGATGATGCCATTCTTCGGAAGCAAATTGTCCAAGCCCTCTCCACCCATCCCAGAAGAGAGGACTTCCTTTTGCACGAGTTTGAGCGGGGCGAGGATCTTTTAGCCCATCTTCATTCCGGCGCCTCCTATCTCCTTCTGATTTTGGACATTGAGATGGGAGCCGTCAACGGAGTCACCCTGGGAACCGTCCTCCGACAGGAGCTGAAAGACCCTGTGACCCAGATCCTCTACATCTCCGCCTACGACAGCTATGCCATGGAGCTGTTCAATGTCCAGCCCTTGAATTTCCTCAAAAAACCGCTGGACCCGGACCGCCTCCTCTCCTGCGTCACCCAGGTATTGGAGTTTGCCCCTGTCCTGGACGCCACGCTGACCTTCTTCTTTTCCAAGCAGGCCAAGCGTGTTCCCCTTCGGGAGATCCGTTATCTGGAAAGCTATCATCGGAAACTGACCATTCACACCCTTCGGGGGGATTTCATCTCCTCCCAGCGGCTGTCCGAGCTGATGGGTCAGCTCCCCTATCCCACCTTTTTTCAGATCCACCAGTCCTTTGTGGTCAATGACCGATATGTGAGACATATCCAATATGACAAGCTGACCATGGACAATGGCGTGGAGCTTTCCATCAGCCAGGCTTATCGAAGGGAGGTCCGGGATCTGCTCTTTCACGGGCTTCCACAGGGGGAACCCATCCACCGCTGAGGGGACGGTTCCCCCCTTCCTTCAGGCTGTCGGAAACATCTTCGTTTTGCTCACCGTCAGCCCCTGCCGTGCAGGAGCTGCGGGGCGTTCGGTCCCACTCGAGGCGGGCTTTGCCCCCTCCGGTTTCCCCGCCGACTCCCGGAAAAGCGGTTTCCTTTGGGAGATTTTTGGACAAACGAAAGGGAGCGCTGCAGAATCCACATCTGCAGCGCTCCCTTTTCCCTCATTTCCCATCGTGGCGCGCTTTGATC
>JAHHSE010000016.1 GCA_020025395.1 Oscillospiraceae bacterium | reverse complement strand
GGTCTCCCCAATGGCCTGAATGACCAGGGCGCAGAACTCTTCCCGGGTGATATTGTTAAGGTAGAGATTTTGGAGGTAAGAGGGAACCAGATCCTCCTCAATGGCGGCGGTGACCTCCTCATAGGCCCAGCTGCTCACCTCTGTTTTCGCGGGCAGGGGACGGAGATACTCTACCTTGCCATAGCCGTATTTTCCGCCGTCCTGAATGACTACAATCTCTGAGGGCGAATAGACGGTCTGCCCGCCGTCCCCCGTTTCCACAAAATAGGTGGAGGGGTCCAGCTTGTCCCCGCCGGGGACCGGGTTTCCGGCCTTGTCAATGAGATAGGCCCTGCTTCCGTCATAGACGGCAGCCAGACCGTTGTTAAAGCCGGAGGCCTTCACGAACTGAGGCCGGATGGCCACGGAACCATCGGGATTTAAGTAGCCGCACTTGCCGTTCTCCTTATAGACCATCAAGCCGTCGTTTATGGGCCACAGCTCCTCATACTGGAAGGGGATGACGGTCTTTCCGGTCTTGTCAATGGCGCCATACTGGCCATCCTTCTTCACCATGGCCAGACCGGTGGAACCGAAAACCCTAAAAGTGGTTTCAATGCCATTGACAAAAAAGTCGGTAAACTGGGGCTGAATGACCCAGTTGAAGTTTCGATCCATGATGCCCCACAATTCCGTATATTCATCTGTGGAGGCGTCATAGGTCCCCTGGAGTACAGGAGCCAGGCCCTGATTAAAGGTTTTCACAGTCTCAATGGATCGAGAGCTTTGCACCGTACCCCAGTCGGTGGTGATTTCCGGGCCGAACAATTCGTCCTCCGGCCACTCTTTAACAATGCTGCCCTTGACATCCATATAGCCGGATCCACCGCGGCCAGCCACATACACAGGGATCAGTCCTTCATTCACAGGGCCGATGAGCAGGACATCAGTGCCCATATCCACATGACTGCCATTGGTCCCAAGAAGATACTCCCCTACATGCGTAAAATAGCCATTGTGGAAGATGCCCTCATAAGGCTCGGTCAGCTTTGTGCCATAGCCATATTCTGCGTCCCAAGTGGTGAGATAGACCGGATTACCCTCCTTGTCGGGCTGAAAGGGGGTGTATGCTCCTGTATGATTCACAAAGCCAAGTTCGATGTGGTCTTCTGTATAGTCCGCTCCCTCATAGGGGGTCACCGTTTTGAGATTGCCCACAACAGCAAGGCCCTCATTGAAGATACCGGCCAGGTCATACTGGAAGGGGACGACGGTTTTTCCCTCCTCATCGATGAAGCCCCATTTCCCATCCTTGCGGACAGGGGCCAGGCCCTCCGAAAAACGGCCTGCGCTCTCATACTGGGGCGCGATGATTTCCGAATAGGTCAGCACCCCTCTCTCCTGGGGGGCAGCCGCCGCAGCGGCGGGGAAGGCTGTGCCAGCCAGCAGGGTCATGCTCAGGGTCAGGGAACAAATACACTGCTTTTTTTTCATGAAACTCCTTCTCCTTTCTGATGATATACAGGGTTCAAAGAGAGGCCGGCTTTTTCCACCCGGACAGGACTTGGCCGGGACAGCTCTTTGAATCAAGTATAACAAAAAAAGAAGGGGGTTTCAAGCAATGACAGGCTGTTTTATACAAAAAAGATAATTTTTTGAAGGAAAAGGAAACACTTCCATCTTTATGAGGAGTCCGCTAAGGCTCCACAGGGAAGGTGACCCTGACGGTAAAGAGGTCGGCCTGGGTCCGGACCTCCAGGGTCCCGCCGCAGACCTGGGTAAAGGAGGCGGCGATGGAAAGCCCCAGGCCGGAGCCGCCGTCGGTACGGCTCTCGTCCCCCCGGACAAAGCGCCCCAAGTAGTCGGTATTGGGATCTAACTCGGTGGCGGAGGTATTCTGCAAAAGGGCAGACACCCCGCCGTCCTCCTCTTCCTCCACATTCAGATAGACCCGTGAGCCTTTCAAAGCGTAGCGCAGAGCATTGGAAATCAGATTCTGAAAGACCCGGTACAGCCGATTGCTGTCCCCCCGGATATAGATGGGCGTCTCCGGGATGGAGGTTTTGAACACCAGTCCGCTGGCCTGGATGGCCTCCTCCTGATCGGCCAGGGTCTGGCGCAGAAGGCGGACCAGATCCAGCCGCTCCAATTGGACGGGAAGCTGACCGGAGGCCGCCTTGCTGATCTCGAACACATCCCGAACCATCTCCTTCAGCCGCTGGGCCTTCTGTCCCAAAACCGTCACATATTCCCCGGCGGGAGGTGCCAGCTTCTCCTGCTCCAAAAGCTCCGTATAGCTGATGATGGAGGTGAGAGGGGTCTTCAGGTCGTGGGAGACATTGGTGATCAGCTCCACCTTCATCCGCTCACTTCGGATCTGCTCCTCCACCGCCTGTCTTATGCCCTGCCGGATCTGGTTCAGGTCCTCCATGCTCTGGCAGAGATCATGTCCGGGGGGCAGGTCAATGGGATGGCCGAGGTCTCCGTCCCGAATGGATCGAATCTGGTCGGACAGAATACCCAGATCCTTCCAGATTTGATTCTGCCGAAAAAGGCCCGCTGTCAGCACAGCCAACGCCGCCCCGCCGGGGAGCAGGAGGCCCCATAAAAGCAAGGAGCCTCTCAGGTTAAACAGCAGGAAGAGGATCAGCTCCAACAGCAGGAGGAAAATTCCGCCGCCCATCCAGCCCGCAATCCGGCTCATCCGTCTCTGAAGGGGCCATTTGAGTCCCTTGGCGAACAGCATTCCACAGATGCCGTGCTGCCAGGGCTTTTTCTGATGGCGCCAGTCATTGAAGCCGAAGACATACCAGAGAAGGGTCAGAAGCATCACAGGGCCGGGATGCTCCGGGATCTGACCCAGAAGCTCTGGGAGAGAGACGGGCACAGGGACGGAATCCACATAGACAACGGGATTTCTGCTTTCTACGAATGATCCCATTGCCTCCGGGGAGGATATGACATCGACAGAGGACTCCTCACCGGGGAGCAAAGTCACCGAATCTGTTGTCCGGGTCTCCAGCTGCATCGAGAGCAGGAGGACGGGAAGGAGGAGGAGCAGGAGCTTGACCTCAAACCAGAGTTTTCCCGTGTAGTTCGCCATAGCCCGGTCCGCCCTCGCCTTATCTGAACGCAGAAGCCGGGAGACCGCCAGCAGCACCGCCCCGGCCCCCAGAAGGAAGAGGTGGGAAAGGATCTGGTCGTGGCGGGCGGTCAGCACCTTGGTCAGCTCATACAGGCGGTTATATTGGCCGGTCCGGAAGGGGGAAAGATTGTCTCTGATAAAGACCTTGGGCGTTTCCAGAACGGCCATGGTCACATGGATCGGGGCCTGGGCGGGCGCTGCCTTGAAGTTGAGATAGCCCGGGACATACCACTGTTCCCAGTTGTCAAAATCATAGTATGGCTCCTCATAGAGGGGAAGCTCCGCTCCGTCCTTCCAGATGCGGACCTTGCTCCCGTCGAATTGGAGCAGGAAATTATAGCCCTTCGGAAGGGTGTCCAGGGTGGTTTTGTCACTAAGCTCCCTTCGGTTGGTGAACAGGACCTCCCCGTTTTTGGAGACGGAATAGAGAAGATTTTGGTCCTTTTCCCAGTCCTGATGGACCCGCTGGGCCTGCTGGGCCGGGGAGCCGCCTCCATACCACTGGGCCGGGGAGCCGCCTCCATACCACAAAAAATCCAGAGCGTCTCCCGTCCCCATGGCCAGGAGGACCTGGAGATCCATGGCTATTTCCTGACGGAAGTCATAGGTCTCCTGATAATCGTTTTGAAGGCCGTCCCACATCCATCGGCCCCCGTTGGGGGCAGAGAGGCCGCTCCAGAAATAGAAGAGGGCTTCGATGAGAAGGAGGAGGCCCAGCAGGAAGGAGAGCAGGCCTGCCGCCGCCCGGAGGGGATGCCTGCGGCTGGGCACAGCTTTTGTGCCGTTTTTTTCTGTGTCAGTTGTGTTTGTCCATTTTGTATCCAATGCCCCACACCACCTTTAAATAGTCCGGCTCCCGAGGATTTAGCTCGATTTTCTCCCGAATGCGTCGAATATGGACCATCACCGTGTTTTCGGAGGAGCCAAGGGCATCCTCCCCCCACACCCTGCGGTAGATCTCCTCCGCGGGAAAGATTCGGCCCGGATTTCGCATGAGGAGATCTATGATCCCAAGCTCTGTGGCGGTCAGCTTCACAGGCTCCCCATCCGCGGTCAAAATGCGCCCCGCGGGATCATAGGTGAGACGGCCGTTGACCAGGACTCCATCTCCGGGAAGGGTGTTCACATCCCCCAGGTGGGTATAGCGGCGGAGCTGGCTGCGCACCCGCGCCAAAAGCTCCTGCATCCCAAAGGGCTTGGCCACATAGTCGTCCGCCCCCATGGAAAGGCCCAGAATCTTATCGGATTCCTCACTTTTGGCGGAGAGGACGATGATGGGCAGATTGCGGCGCTCCCGGATGCGGAGGACGGCGGACAGACCATCCAGCCGGGGCATCATCACATCCATCAGAATGAGCCGAAGGGCCGGATGGGCGGCCTGCTCCAGCGCCTCCATCCCGTCATACGCCTTTAAGACCCGATAACCCTCCTTCTCCAGCGCCAGGGCAATGGCGCCCACAATCTCCCGGTCATCATCCACCACCAGAATGGTCTCTGCTGTCTGATCCATGGCTTTGCTCCTTCCTCGGCTGCCTGCTCATAAGATATCAGAGGAATCTTAAAAAGCAGAGGATGGGTTTCTTACAAATTTCTGAAAGAATGCGGGGCTTAACAGTGAGATGGATGGCCGGGGCCTAACGGGGAAAGATCCTCCAAGGCTCCCATTTCCCGGTTGATTTTATATGGAGGACGGCTCCCTCAATACGGTGGAGGAGGAGAAATTCCCTCTTCCTCAGGGATCCATGATGGGCCTGGTCCATCCGATAGAGCTGTCCCAAAAGCTGTTGGAGGGATGGAGACAGCAGCTGGACGACTATGAAATCACCCAGAGCATCCTCCAGCGGCCGGAGAAGGGAGGATTGGAAAACCGATCGGCGGTGAGGGCTGAAGAATGGGCTGATTTCCCCACGCAAAGGGGCACCGGGGCCAGGCCCCGGTGCCCCTTTGCGTGGGGAACTGCGGAAAAAGGTCATCGCTCCCCGGCGGCACAGCTTCCCATATGGATATCCAGCACCCCTCTGGGGGGCTGAATCATCGCGTCCTCATACTGACATTTCCACTGGAGACTCTGCGTAATTGTTCCGTCCTCTATGCCGTCAATGGTTTCCCCGTCCTGAATGGGATTGTCATGCTCCAGAAGGTAGGAGGCCGTGCTGTAGGCGTGGCCGACCACCCAGTTGGGGTCCATGTCGCGGAAATGATATTGCAGATCCGGAAGAAAGAGAGTATTCATCCCCAGAGTATCCACCACCATGTCGTGGGACCCCTGAATATTGAAGAATCGGGCGTTGACCCCAAAGCGGATAAAGCGGTCCAGCCCCTTCAGCGAATGGGAGCGGACCTCCTCCCCCAAAATCAGCTTTCCGCAGTTCTGAAAGTAAAAGGCCTCACAGGTGGGGTAAAGCCTTGCCAGAGCGTCCAGAAAATCCATGTCCAGATTGGCCCGCTCCAGCGCCGGCAGGGCGGATGTCAGCATATCAATGGCCACCACCTGATAGTGACAATCCCGAAGGATCCGGTCCCGGTCCTCCAGACAGTCCCACATCTGACTCATGTGGAAGGGGTCAAATCCTTTGCCTTCAAAAATAGAGCAGCCGGTCACCATGAGCTGGACCGGGGCCTTCCCATTCTGAAACACCGCAATGTGGTCCCCCACGGAAAAGCCCGCCGTCTTATCATTGTGACAAAAGCAGGTGACCTTACCAACATGGGCCTCCATTTGTGCGGTCATCTCCGCCTTGTCGGGCATGGAGACCGGCTTTTGAAAAAGCATCTGAATGAGGAAGGGACCTCCCATGGGTGAGGCCTCTCCGTTTAAGTCCTGCTGAAATACCTGGTCGTTCATTTTCATCCCTCCAATTGGTTGGTCAGGCTGAGAGACAGGCTGTTCCCTCCGTCTGGGAGGACAGCCCTTTCCCTCTCCATCAATCGATTTTTCCCATTTTCTGTCATCCCGCCGGGGCTGAACGCTCACTGGACCCTCGGACAGCTGCCCGATTCGCACTTTCATAAGGAGACCCTCGCATATTCCATGAGGGCGAGTTTCCCCCTGTAGAAAACAGTATACCACAAAAAAGAGGGTTGCGGATTGTTTTTTATCAGGCAAAACGGGAAAATTTCCATTTTTGCGGGCCTGGCTTGCCAAAACGGATTTTCCAACCAAAACGCCGCCCCCCCTCCCGGTTTTTGAAAACCGGGAGGGGGGGGCGGCGTCTGTTAGGCCGTCGAAACAGTCACGGACTTTTTCGGCGGCCTGAGGGGCACCACTTACATGGTCTCTCCCTTTGTCTCAGGCTCTTTCCCCAAAAAGGGAACCATGGCCCTGACTGTGCTTTGGTCCACCTCCAGCTCCACGGCGGTCAGCGGCCTTTGGGTGGCCTCCACATCGGTGCCATAGAGAATAAGGCAGAGTCGGTTTCCAGCCTTCACCGTGTGATCCATGGGAACCATGGCAAACTGATAGTCATAGAACACACCGGGCTTGATGGCATCCTTGCAAAAGCTGTTCCGGCGGTTCTGGGCATTCATCCAGCCCCGTGAGATTACCTTGAAGGGGGAAGGCTCCTCCTCCATTTGGAAGCGCTTCAGGTCGGAGTTCGGGGTGTTGAGGCCCCAGTGAATTCCTCCCGCCTGGACCACCTGCTGCTGACAGGTCAGGCGTTTCTGGCTTCCCACCTCCACCAACATGGCGCTGAGGATGGCGGTGGGGGCCTGACAGGCCGCCCGAAAGGAGACCAAAATGGTACCGCTGATTCGGGTGTCCTCTGTCATAGGCTCCGTAAAGTAGCGCAGGCGGTGCTTCTGATTCTCCTCCAGGACCAGCTGGGCAAGCCATTGGGCGGCGTTGTCCCTGCTCCGATCATACACCGTAGCCGCCAGGTCATCCACCATATGTCCGCTCTCCTGGGCGGGCTTCAGGGTCAGCTCCTCCCTCTGCTTTGCCGCGGGAAAGCTCTGGGAGGGCTGCCAGCACTCCGGGTCCAGATTGCTCTGCACCAGAACATTGGGCAGCTTGTCCACCACCCCGTTCTCGATGCCATACAGCCAGTAATCCAGCCACAAATGAAGCATCTCATTGACGGGGCTGCCCTCCAGGTCATGAATGTAGATGTGGGCACCCTGATGAAGAACCATCTTACAGGGCAGTCCTTCCCTCTCCATGGCGGCGAAGAGATTGGCGCACTGAGTGGGCTTAACATTCCAGTCCGCCAGCCCGTGAATGAGGAAGGCAGAGGCTTTCATCTTGGAGACGGTGTTCAGATAATTGCGCTGATCCCACCAGCGGTTGTAATTGCCGCTCTCCCGGTCCTCCGCCTCCACAATCCGTTCCAGCCAGGAGGCGTACTCTGCCTCAACAGGCATATAATCCTCCGGGTCCTTAGCCCGGCTGAAACAGTATTTTGCCAGAATATCCAGGTCATCTCCCTGCCAGCCGATGGCGGGGAGGTTAAGCCCATTGCAGCGGTAGTAATCATACCAGTTGGAGATGGCCGCCTCCGGGATGATGGTCTCCAGTCCCTCCACTCCGGTGGTGGCTACGGCAATACACATGGTACCCAAATAACTCTTGCCTGACATGGCCACCTTGCCAGTACACCAGTCCGCCCGGATCTCGATATTGTCCGTCCGATTGGTAAAGGCCCGGCAGCGGCCGTTGAGCCAGTCAATGACCGCCCGGAAGGCCGCCGTCTCTTCCGGGGAGCCGCAGCAGTTGAATCCGTCGGAGTCCCGGGTCCCAAGACCGCCGCAGAAAACCGAAGCATAACCGCGGGAGTTAAAGTAGCTGTACCAGTCACTGACGCAGTCCAGTAAAATCTCGTCTGTGGGAGCCGTCTTGGCAAAGCCCTCTGTGACTCTGGGCAGACGAGGGGCATGGAACCGGACCTCTGAGGGATCACAGGTCACATCCTCTCTGGAGATATACTGCTGGGGGAAGGGCTTCACATCCCGATCCACAGAATGGGGAACATACCAGTCCTCATTACATTCCAGCATATAGGGATTTGCCACATAGATGGCAGGCACCTGCATACCCCGGGTGGTCTCTTGGGGACGGCGGATATAGACGGCAACCAGATCCAGACGGCCATCTCCATCGGTGTCTACCGGGGTCTCCACATAGACCTTTTCAAACAGACAGGCTTTATAATCAAAGACGGGCTGGGTACGGCCATCCTTCAGCACGATGCAAGGTATATTCTGTTCCAAGGGGAACCCTCCTTTTTGGGGCTTATTGACCCCGATTCTTTTTCAGAAACCGTTTCCAGATCAGGACGATCCCGGCCCCCAGAATCAGCATGGCAATTAAAAAGGAAAAATAGTAGCGATAGCCGACCACCCCGGGGTAGCCGTCGATGAGCATACCGGCCAACAGGGAGCAGAAGATCTCGGGCAGGTACCCTATGGTAGAGATGATCCCGGCGGCGGTACCGGAATACTGCTCCGGAACCTTTCCCTCATCCATCATGGCCCAGGTCAGGGCATAGTTTACATTATAGAAAAAGTAGATGACCAGGAAAAGTATCACAAATGGCCAGACCGAAGATACTGACTGAGGCAGAAAGAGGATGGCCGCAGTGCCGACCGCCATGGCAATAAAGGAGGTAAAGAGCAGGTTGCTGGTTCCCACCTTATCGGCCAAATAGCCGCCGCCCACATTGGAGACCGGGGAGAGGAACCGCTTACAGGCGGCCAGACCGGCTCCGAAGGTTACGCTCATGCCCAGGATGGAGGTGCCGTAAGGGGTGAAGTAATAGAGGGACAGAGTAAAGACATAGTTGCAGAAGGTCACCAGGGCAATAATCCAGATGGCCGGCATTCTCAGCACCTTCCTTAAATCCCGAAAGGTGATCTGCTCGCTTTTTTCGATGGAAGATCCGTCCTTCATTTTCCACCAGACCAGGAGACCCACCGCCACGGTAAGGATGGAATAGAAGAGGATGACATAGCGCATCCCCACCCTGTCGTCCAGGTTGCCGGCGTTCAGTCCCAAGCGGAAAGCCAGCACGGCAAGGGGGGCCATAATGGCGGCGGCAACACCCCGTCCCCCCTCAAACCAGCCGAAGGACTTTCCCTGATCCTCCGAGCTGGAGAGAACGCGGACCGCCTTCACGCAGGCGGGCCAGAAAGCAAACAGAGAGGTAAAGCCCCAGAAGGCATACAGGGCCGCCAGCATATAGAAATTCAGAGGCAGAAGATGCAGAAATCCGCCCAGACCTGTGCCGATCAGAGAGACCGACAGCAGAATTCGAATGCTTACACGGTCCGCCAGATAGCCGCCGAAGAGGTAAGAAATCATGCCAAAGACCCCGAAGATACTGCCAAATACACCCATCTGCGTATTGGTCAGGTGATAGACCTCCAAATAGGCGTCATAGTAGTCATACCGGAAATAGGGCAGCCCGTAAATAATGGCCCCGCCCGCAGCGATGAGGAGGATGGTGATAAAATTCCGGGCTGTCTTTTCGCCCATCCCCAGTTTGGAAAACAATTTGTACATCTTCCTTCTCTCCCTTTTTATTTTTTGAGCTGGTAGACCGCGGTGTACTTTTCCCGAAGGTAGTCAATGAAATAAGAGGTTTTCAGGGGCTCTCCCGTAGCCCGGCGGACCAGCTCTCCCGGTGGATAGAGGGCCCCGAAGCGGTAAACATACTCTGCGAGCCATTGGTGGATATCCTCAAAACGCCTCTGGGACAGCAGGGTTTGTATGGGTCCCAGACTCCGCTCCATGGCGGCGGCAAATTGAGCCGCCATCAGATTGGAGGTGAGGTAGCCGGGGAAGTATCCCATATAGCCGGCAGCCCATTGGATGTCCTGAAGGACCCCCTCCCGGTGATTGGATGGGATGACCCCCAGATAGGTGCGGTACTTCTCTGCCCAGACCTCCGGCAGATCCCGAACCGAGAGACGGCCGTGAATCAGATCTTTCTCCACCTCATAGCGAATCAGAATGTGAAGAGGATAGGTCAGCTCATCCGCATCATTTCGAATCAGGGTAGGACTCACCTGATTGACCCCTCGGAACATGGCCTCCCAGTTCGGTACGGCCAGGGAAGGACAGAGCTCTTTCATTTTGGGGAAGAACACCCTCCAGAAGCCGGCACTGCGTCCGATTAGGTTTTCATAGAGACGGGCCGCCGCCACTTCCGTAGCAAAGGAGGCCACCTCCCCCAGCAGGGTTCCTGCCAGGTTGGGATCAATGTCCTGCTCATAAAGACCCATCCCCCCCTCATGGAGGGTATTGAAGAATCCGGAGCGCAGATCGTCCGGGGTATAGGCGGTCAGGATTCGCACATCCTTCGGGGAGGCCGCCAGGGTGGTTGGGTGGGTCCCCTCGTCCAGCCGTCCGGCGGCAAAGTCAAAGCCGATGGTCTCCAGCACCTGCCGGGACAGACGGCGCTGCTCCTCCAGGGGGAGAGCAAAGTCCGGTCTGCTCGGGCTCTCTGCCATCTGCCCCCGGATCTGGTGAAACAGGGGAACCACGAAGTCCCGAAGTTCTTCCGCCAGCCGATCCATCTCCCGAACCGTACTCCCCGGCTCGTAAAAGCTCATCAGGGCATCGTAGGGGTCCTCCTCATATCCCCAATGAGCGGAAAAGGACTGAAAGGCGGCAACGATCCGCTCCAGATAGGGGGCAAAGGTGGAGAATTGGTTCTCCTCCCTGGCCTGTTCCCATCCCCTTTCCGCATTGACAATGAGGGAGATGTAGGAGCTGTACTCCTTTTGGGGGATTTTTCGGATGTAGATATCATGGTTTCGGATGCGCCGGATCATGGCATCCACCTCTGGGGCATTCCCTCTCCGCCCATCAAAATAATCCGCCAGCTGCCGTAACTCTGCCGAGTCAAAGCGCTCATAGAGCTGGTTTCCGAGAAAGGTCATGACCTCACTTCGATAGGCCAGCCCTTTTTCCGGCATATAGGTCAGCTTGTCCCAATATAAGGTCGCATTGAGAGTATGCTTTAGATACTCGATCTCCCGAAGCAGAATTCTCATCCGCTCCAGCTTTCTGATGGAAATCTCTGTTTGGCTCATACTTTCCTCTCCTCTGGGGTTCTGTTGTATTTCCAAAGTCCCGCCAAAAGCAGGATACAGGCCACGATATATATTCCGGAGGCAAGGTAATAAGCGGTGCGGTAGCCCTCTTGATGCACAAAGAGGATCTTTCCGGTGAACCAGCCGCTCAGGATGCTGGCTATTCCCGCCGACAGGTTCAGCATGGAGCTGAAGGCAGGTCGGAGAGACGGGGGAACCAGCTCCATTGAGAGGGCACTGTCCACCGGAGCGCTGAGATTGATGAGGCCTGAGCGGAGAAAGAGGGCCGCCCCCACCACAGGCACGGTCAGGGATCCAAACCTGTCCCCATTGGCGATGAGGAGCATAAAGGGGACGGAAAGAAGGGACACACCCCCCAAGGTGACCACCTGTCCGAACCGCTTGACCACCCGCGGGGTGAATAGGAGAAAGACCACGACGGCCAGATAGGAGAGGGATACCAGAAGAGAGGAGGTGGCCCGGTCGATGTGCAGGTTGCGATTGAGGAAAATGGTATAGTAGGAGGTAAATAGCCCCATACCAAAGGAGAGCATCCCCCAGTAGGTCAAATAGAGGAGGGCATCTCGATGGAGGAGGGCCTTCCCCATCTCTCTCAGCCGCCGTCCCCAGAGGATCCGCTTTGTCTCCGCAAACCGATAGTCCTCCGGCCGCTCCCGCATCAGCAGAATAGGGATCAGGCCCAGCAGGGCCACCACCGCAGTCTGAAATAAGACATCCCGATTTCCCTGGAGATAACACGCCCGAAGACCCGGAGAGAGCGCCTCCAGATGTTGGGTCATCCCCTTTGCCGCCGAATAGGACATTCCCGCTCGCAGGGAGAACATTTTTACCGTAAGCAAACCACCCAGATAAGTGGTCAGAAAATAACCCAGATACCCCGCATAGTAGGCCCTTGTATACCAGTCAATCTTATTGCTTTGGTGGGTAAACACCGCAATATAGGGGGAGAGCATCACATAATGAAGCTGAATTCCCACCAGGGAGAGGAGGGTTGTCATGAAAAAGAGAGCCTCGGTCCGGAAAAAGACCGCCGCCAGAAGGGCCGCCGCGCAGGAGCCGGTGCTGAAGAGGAGGAGGCGCCGATATCCCACCTTGGGAACCAGCAGGAGAAACAGGGCGCTCAAGAAAGTGGCGCAGCCGTAAAAGGCCCAGAAGGAAGTAGCGACAGTACGGGCCACTTCCTGCATATAGTTCACATAGGTGTCGTAGATGATTCCGCTGACCAGATTGCTGATGAAATAGCTGAGGGTGAAAAGCAGGATGTTCCAGGTGTTCCTTTGCAAACGTGACCTGTCCGTATGTTTCATCCCCCTTCCCTTACTTATAACGAAACTGAGTAAAGAAAGGATGGAGGTCGTTAAAGGAAAACTGCTGATCCAGGGCAGCGGGATGGAAATGCGTTTCCGTTCCCAGAGGTCTGGGAATGGGCTCCTCCCCTTTCTCGATCATCTCCAGCATGGCCAGGAGGATCTTGGCCTCCCGTTTGGCCTTTTGGAGGTTAAATCGATGGGTTCGGACCGTAGCTGCGCTGATTCCCATGATCTCCCCGGTCTGCTCCGTGGTTTTCTGCTCATACAGGCAGGCCATCAAGGCCTTCTGCACATCGGTCAGCCCGCTGAGCGTCTTCTCCAATCCCAGCAGGGACCAGAATGCCCCAAAATGGACATCCTCCATATGCTCCGCCATGGCTCGCTTTGCAGTGACCTTCCGCCCCCGGCTTTCATAGATCACCCCATCCTCCAAGTGCTCCCCGCAGAAGATACAGGTGCAGTCTCCATTCTCCTGCTCAAGGTAGCCGGAACACAGCTCCGAGATGGACAGTTCTTTGAAATCCTGAACCGCCGCCTCCTCTGCTCTCCGCTTGGATGCCGCCATACGAACACCTCCATTTATAAACAAATTTATATTTCGTTTGTTCATACTTGAATGATAATATTTAATCGTTTATATGTCAATCCTGAATTTCTCTGAAAAGACATTTTCGGCGTTCCCACGAAAAACCTTTTTTTACCTCCTCTCTTTTCCCGTGTTTCTCTGGGCAATCCCTTGGGAATGCAAGTGGAAGGAGCTTTATCCATTCTGCCCAATTCTAACTCGTTTCCCGGCTTTTCTCCCCTCTCCTGATTTTCCAAAGAAAGTGACCGACGTCAGAGACGATTGGACCTTCTAAAAAAGCCCTTTTTCTGCTATACTGGACAGGCGCATCATTCTATGACGAAAGAGAGGAATCATTCACATCTATGAAAAACAACCCCTCCCTTCTCCAAAAAAACGGGGTGGCCGCCCTTCTGGCCATGGTCTGCTGCTTCCTGTGGGGCAGCGCTTTCCCCTGTGTCAAAATCGGTTATTCCCTGTTTCAGATCGCTCCAGAGGATATCGGCTCCCAAATTCTTTTTGCCGGGATCCGCTTCACTCTTGCAGGTCTGCTTACCATCGCCATAGGCAGCCTTATCAGCCGCAAGTTCCTCTTCCCCGCCGCCGGCTGCTGGGGGATGGTGGCAAAGCTCTCCCTGGCTCAAACCGTGGTCCAGTATCTCCTCTTCTATATTGGACTTGCCAACACCTCCGGGGTAAAGGCCTCCATCATTACTGCCTCCAATGTCTTTCTCTCCATCCTGATCTCCAGCCTGATCTTCCGCTATGAAACATTAGGGAAGGGCAAGGTTCTGGGCTGTCTGCTGGGCTTTGCGGGCGTGGTCTTCATCAATCTGAACGACACCGGGATGGACCGCTCCATGCATTTTTTTGGTGAGGGCTTCCTGTTCCTCTCCACCCTGTCCTATGCCCTCTCCTCCGTCCTCATCAAGACCTATGGACGCCGTGAAAATCCGATTACACTCAGCGGCTACCAGTTTATTCTGGGCGGAATCAGTATGATGATGGCCGGCCTCTTTATGGGCGGCCGCCTACGGGGTCTTACCCCCTCCTCCATCCTCCTCCTTCTCTATATGGCCCTGATCTCCTCCGTGGCCTACTCTCTGTGGGGGATTTTACTCAAACACAATCCTGTGAGCAAGGTGGCGGTGTTCGGCTTTCTGAATCCGGTGTTTGGCGTGGTGCTCAGCGCCATCCTGCTCAAGGAGCAAAATCAGGCCTTTACCCTCCAGGGACTTCTCTCTCTGATTTTGGTCTGTATTGGGATCTATGTGGTAAACCGCGAGACGCTCTCCCAATAAACGGAAAACCGCCGTCTACCGGGTCCGACTTCTCCTCCGGATTCGGTCTTTTGAGAAAAAAGGCTCTTTCTTTTTCAGAGATTTTACGACAAACAGAGAGGAAGCGCCGAGCGCTTCCTCTCTCAGCTTGTCAAAAAAGGCTCGCAGAGTTTGCCGCCGCAGCGGTAAATAAAATAGAAATGATTTTCCACGGGGGCGTGTACCTCGTGGAAAATACATATCGGTCTGAGCGTGTGAAATTTGTCCGCATTAGGCGGACAAATTATGCACGGGTCAGACCGCGGCCCTTTGTCGAAAACCTCCGAAGGAGTTTTTCGACAGTCTGAGAGAGGAAGCGCCGAGCGCTTCCTCTCTGTTTGTTTCTCGGGACAAAATCCCAGACTTTCAGACAATCTCCCCTCCCGCTCCCGGAACTTTACCTCTTGTAAGGGGAGGGAAAGTCAGGTATAATAAAATAGATTTCATTTTCAAGAAAGGGGGGGTATGCTGTGGCTCAACCCGGCTTTATTCATGACAAACTGGACATCAAGCTTTTGATCCTCTATATCATGTCCCGTGTCATGGCTCCCATCGATCTGCCTACACTCACCGATCTGGCTCTCTGTGACAGCGGTGTGGACTATTTTCTCTTTGCGGAATCCATTTCGGAATTGATTGATACCGGCCATCTCTCCCAAGAGGAGGATCACTATTCCATTACGGAAAAGGGCCGCTCCCACAGTAAAATCACCGAAAGCTCCCTCCCCTACTCTGTCCGTCTCAAATGCGGCAAGGCGCTGGCCGCCCTGAACAGCCGGCTCCGCCGGGCTGCCCAGGTTCGTGCCCAGGTCCTTCCCAGAGAGGACGGAGGCTTTACCCTGGAGCTCTCCCTGGACGACAATGACGGCAATCTCTTCACTCTGGATATGCTGGTTGCCACAGAGGAGCAGGGCCATCATCTGGGGGACAGCTTCTTAACCGCCCCGGAACAGATCTACAACGAAATTCTGACTGTTTTATTGACCTCCCGAGACGAAAAGAGGGATTCGGAATGATGGACCCCAAACTGTTCGGCATCCCTGTCACCCTGATTTTTCTCTACTTTATCACCTATTCCTTTTTGGGCTGGTGCGTGGAGACCGCCTATTGCTGTATGGTAGAACATCGCTGGGTGTCCCGTGGATTTCTCTTCGGCCCCATCTGCCCCATCTATGGGGTGGGTATCCTGCTCATGATCTTCTTCTTTGCCCCCCTGGCTGACCACCTGATCCTTTTCTATGTGACCGCCACGGTAGTCATGTCGGCCTGGGAATATCTGGTCGCCTGGTTTTTGGAGACCACCACCCAAATCAAGTATTGGGACTACAGTGATAAGCCATTCAATCTAAAAGGGCGGATCTGCCTTCAGATCTCCCTTTGCTGGGGCTTTCTTTCCTACATCACCATCTTTCTCATCCATCCCCGCATTGCCGGCCTGTTTGCCCTCATTCCCCTCTGGGTGCGCTATTCCCTCTTCGGGGCGGCTTTTTCCCTGCTGATGGTGGATACTATCACCACCATCCGCCAGCTGGCCCTCACCACCCAGCTGATGAAAAAGCTGGAAGCTCTGGGACAGGAGCTGACGCTCCAAAAGTCTTCGGTCAAAACCCAGCTGGATGCGGTCACGGAACGGATTCAGGGCGCCGTCCGGGAGAAGGACGCTTTGGTCTCTCTCAAGGAACGATATGACACCCTTTTGGGTATGGCAGAGCGGCAAAGCCGCCGTTTTCGGAATCGTTACACCCACCTTCGTTCTGACCGATTTGGACATCGGATCTCTGAGATCACCAATCGGGGCAATGAGCTTCGGGCGAAACTACAGGCTGCCCGACAGCAGCGCAAAGCCACAAGGAAACGCTGACCCGTCCGTCCCGCAAAAAAGCCGATGCAGACTATGCTGCATCGGCTTTTTCCTGCCTGACTCATACAGAGATTTTACATTCCTCAAAGGCCCCAATGGCCTGACAGACCGGGCATACATCAGGACGATGCTCAAAGGTGGCACCGCAGAACACACAGCGATAGCCATCCCTCTTCTGCGCGGAGGGCGGCGGGGGCGGAACCGCCTGATCCTTCTGCTCCGAGGCGGCCTTCAGCTGCTTGGAATGCTGAATGATAGCCTCCATGAACTGCCGCTCATGATCCTTTTCAATGTCAGCCACATGCTCGAACATGGCGGCCAGGTCCTCAAAGCCCTCTTCCCGCGCGGTTTTCGCAAAGTTGGGATACATACGAGACCACTCTTCAAACTCCCCGCCGGCGGCGGCCTTCAGGTTTTCCAGATTCCCCGGAATGGCTCCGTAGAGGGAAGTATACCAGATTTTGGCGTGGGTAGCCTCGTTCTTTGCCAGCCTCTCATACATCTCGGCCAACTCCAGGATTCCATCCTTCCGTGCCCGATCCGCAAAATAGCTGTATTTATTCCTGGCAATGGATTCCCCCGCCAGGGCTGCTTTGATGTTCATTTCCGTCTGTGTGCCTTTTAATTCCATTTTCCCATCTCCTTTTTCCATATTTTCCCTTGTTTGTTTTCTTGATTCTTTTTATAATGTGATTGTATGATAGCATTTTCCACAGAAAATATCAACCATTTTTATCCCTTTTTGGGATTCTTTTTTTGGTCTCCCAACTTACATCAGAGGGGCAAAAATACGGAGGAGATCCCGCAGCAGCTGCCGCCACCAGGGCATGGCCTGGCACTCCGCCAGGGTGACCCGCTTGCAAATCTGCTGGGTGGTAAGAAAATCGTCCCGAATCTCGGTCACAGCAGGCTGGTCAAAGAGAAGGACCCCGTCTTCAAAGTGCAAAAACAGGCTTCGGTAGTCCATATTCACGGTACCCACCACCCCGAAGCGGTCATCTACGGAAAAATTCTTCGCGTGGCAGAATCCGGGGGTGTATTCATAGATTCGGACCCCGCTTTCCAGTAAAATCTCATAGTGGGCCCTGGTGACCTCAAAGATGATTTTTTTGTCCGGGATGTGGGGGGTCATGATCCGCACATCCACCCCGCTCTTGGCGGCGGAGACCAGGGCCTGTGTCATGGCCTCGTCAATGATGAGATAGGGGGTCATGATATAGACATAGCGCCTGGCGCGGTTGATGAGATTGAGATAGACGGTCTGTCCCACCGGCTCCTCGTCCAGAGGACTGTCGGTATAGGGCTGAACAAAGCCGCCCGCACCGGGACAGATCACCTTTTTGGGGCGGAACCAGTCGTTGTCCTCCCCCTCATCCCGCTGAATGTGCCACATGGAGAGGAACATCACCGTCATGCTCCAGACCCCTTCGCCCCGAAGGAGAATCCCGCCGTCCTTCCAATGTCCGTACTTTCTCTTTTTGTTGATATACTCATCCGCCAGATTGATTCCCCCGGTAAAGCCCACGATTCCATCCACGATCAGGAGCTTTCTGTGGTCCCGGTTATTCAGTCGGAGGGAGAGGACAGGGACAAACCGATTGAACGCCATACAGTGAATGCCGGCCTCCTCCAAAATCTGAGCGTAGTCCGGGGGAAGGGTAAAGAGGCAGCCCACATCATCGTAAATCATTCGAACTTCGATCCCGGCCCTGGCCTTCTCCATCAGGATCTCCAGAATGGAATCCCACATCTCCCCTGACTCCACGATAAAATATTCCAGGAAGATGTATTTCTTGGCCTTTTTCAGCTCGGTCAGCATGGCCTGAAACTTCAGGTCTCCCAGCGGAAAATATTGAGTCTCTGTATTGCTGTAGACCGGTGCCATAGCGCAGCGTTCCAGATATCTGGCGTGGAGGACCGCATCCTCCCCCAGAGGGGCCAGCTTTTCCGCCTGGAAGTCGCCGGACAGCTCCTTTTTCATCTCAAGGTGCATCCCGGCCATTTTCCGCTTGGTCCGCTTGCCCAGACGGCTGCCGCCGAAGAGGAGATAGAAGAGTCCCCCAAAAATGGGGAAGATCATAATGGGGATAATCCAGGCGATTTTATAAGCCGGGTTGCTTTTGCTCCCCACGATCCAGAGGACCGCCAAGATGGAAAATGCGATGCAGACCCAATAAAACTCCATGGAAAATTCATTGACACCCAAAATGGTGCCAATAATGACCACCAGCTGAAGAAGCAGACCCACAGCCACCACCGCACTGCGGTGAAAGAGCAGCTTTACCAGGTGTTTCATAAGAGCCTCCCTCGCACCATTTTATTTTATCACCACATTTTCCTCCCCCAGCCACTCCCGCAGCTGGTCTGCCAGGGCCGGGTGAATCAGGCATTTGGCCCCCAGCTTCCGCCGGGTATCCGCAAAGACTACCACGGCATTCTCCTTCCCGGGGAACATGGAGAAGAGAATCTTCACCCTCCCCCAAATCGGAGCTTTCTCCGAAGGGACTTTTACATAGAGGGTCTGCTCCTTCTTCCGGGGGGCCTCCCTCTCTTCAGGGGTCTGGGTCTCCCCCTTGAGATGCTCCAGGGGCTTGAGCTGATCCACCATCAGCTGAGGGGGCTTTTCATCCCGGACGGAGAGCCTCCCGGTTACCAGCACCGGCTCATCCTCCTGAATATAGGAACCGCTCTCATTGAGAACACGGGAAAAGGCCAAAAGCTCCATGGAGCCGGTCTCATCCTCCAGGGTGATGTAGCACATCAGACTGTTGTTCCTGGTGGTTTTGGTCTTTGCGGACCCAATGATTCCCGCCAGCGTTATTTTCTGCTCGTCCCGGTAGGTTTCCGGTCCTTCCTCCCGTTCAAAATCGGCCAGAATGGCCCCGATGGGGGCGGCCCGATAACGGCGGACAATCCCCCGGTATTCATCCATGGGATGGCCGGAAAAATACAGGCCGGTGGTCTCCTTCTCCATCCGCATCAGCTCACGAAGGGGGTATTCCGGCAGATCAGGCATGGGAATGGCTCCGGCCCCCTCTCCGCTGCCCCCTCCCCCAAAGA
>JAHHSE010000159.1 GCA_020025395.1 Oscillospiraceae bacterium | reverse complement strand
CTTCTATCTTATACCATTGCGCCCAGGAAAGGAAGTTATTTTTTGTGTTTTTTTGAAATTTTTTTAAAAGACGACAAAGAGGACGGAGGGGACGGAGGCAGATTCCCAGCACTTTTCCCATAAAATTCAGACAGATTTCCGCCGTTTTTTGAAACCAGAGGCTGATAAAATGAAAATAACACCAGCCTCCGCCCAAAAGGGCAATGGCCAGATAGAGGCGGACCTGTCCCCGCTCCGCATACTGGGCATAGGAAAACAGGGCAAGGATAACCGCCAGCCAGAAGAGAAGATCCAAGATGCCGCCCAGCAGGCGGAGGGGGATTTTTCGCCGAAAGAGGCGGAAGAAATCGTACAGAAGACCCGCCCCAAGCCCCAGAAGGACTGCCCCGGCGAGGGAGGCGGCCTGGGCCTCTACCGAGACCGTCATCCCCGGAACAGACGGGAGAAAAGGCCTCCGCCCCGGACGGTTTCCTCCTCATAGGTGAGACTGTCCACATCCCCGTCGATTTTCAAATCGCCCCCCTCTAGGCTTAGGGCTTCAATGTGCAGATTTTCCCCCCGGATGACCAAAACACCCATGCCGGTGGACATGACCACCGTATTTTCGTCAAAGCTCTCCACCTCCCGCACACCGGAGACGGTCAGATTCTTTCTGCCGACCAGAACCAGCCGATGCGTCAGATTTTCTTCTTCCAAAGACATGAGATCCCCTCCTTTTCCCTTTACTCTATGGGGGAGAGGGAGGGATTATGCCCTTGACATTCCGGCCCGGGTGTAATAGTCTAAACTCACTGTCGAAAAAAGAAAGGATGGTGACCTGTGCGCTGTGATTATTACGACCACCGCCCAAACCTGATCCCGGTTGTGAAAAAGCGGAAAAAGAAAAGGAAGAAGGGGCCTGCCCTGCCCGTCTTTCTGGCTTCCCTTGCCCTTGTATGCGGCGGTGTCCTGCTGTCCATCGCCTTACGGGGAGAGATGATTCCCCCCTATTTTTTAGAGGAAGAGGAAATCGAGGCGCTGATCGATCCCCCGAAGACCTCCATCCGCCGGATGACCCCGCCGGGGGTGAATACCCTGACCCTCCAGGAGATCGGGGGCGATGAGCTGGATGCCACCGAGATCTACGCCCGGGTCCACAAGGCCATTTTATCGGTCCAGACCTCCAATGAACAGGGACCGGCCGGAGAGGGCACCGGGGTGATCTTTGACCCCAAGGGCTACTTCATCACCAATTACCATGTGATTGAGGGGATGAGCAGCGTGACCGTCACCCTGTACGACGGGCAGGAGTACCCGGCCCGCCTGGTGGGGATGGACGGAGAGAGTGATCTGGCCGTCCTCTACTTTCCGGGAAAGGATTTGACGGCGGCCCCCTTCGCCAGAGACGCCGGACTCAGGATCGGTGAGCGGGTCTACGCCCTGGGAAACCCGCTGGGACATCGGTTCCAAGGCTCCCTCACCGACGGTATCCTCTCCGGGATCAACCGGAATGTGACGGTTGGAAAGTATGATATGTCCCTCCTGCAGACCTCCGCTCCCATCAATCCGGGCAATTCGGGAGGGGCGCTCCTCAATCGGTATGGGCAGGTCATTGGGATCGTAAACTCCAAAATGGCGGCCACCTGGGTCACCCCGGTGGAGGGACTGGGCTTTGCCATCCCCACCTCCACGGTGGAGCGGGTGGTGGAAAAGCTCATGATTGACGGAGAGGTTCCGGAGCGGCCCATGCTGGGCATCACGGTACGCCCCGCCCGGGTGCCGGAAGAATCTCCGATGGCCGGGCTTTACCTGAATGGAGTAAACAGGAGATCCAACGCCTGGGAGCAGGGTCTTCGGTCCGGGGATATTCTCCTGACCGCCAACGGGGTCCCTCTCAAAGAGAATCAGGATCTTTTGACCCAGCTGAAGGGCCTGAGAGCGGGGGATCGGATTTCCGTCACCTTTCTGAAGCAGGGGGAGGGAAGCCCTCAAAGCGCAGAGGTCATGCTGATGACCCAAGAGGCGCTGGACCAACCGAACCCCTAAAGCCAGCACACCTGAAGACGGCCCGGAGCAGCGCTCCGGGCCGTCTTTTCGAAAGCTGTTTAATGGGCGGTTGCGATGGAGGAGATCCCCTCCACCTTGCGGATGGGCCGCCAGACCAGCAGGGAGATGGCATAGTCCACAGAGGAGTGGAGAAAGGTGCCCAGCCCCACCAGCAGCAGGATGGCGGTAAAGCCGCCCGAGGCGAATTTCTCTGCCATGCCGGACAGCCCGCCCAGATAGAGAGAGAAGATCACAGCCAGCTCCAGAAGGGCGTGGACCAGAGAGATCATCCCGCAGAACAGCACATTGCTTCCGGCGGCATAGAAGGTGTCAGGATGGTTTTTAAGCCACAGGGATCCCCCCACGGCCCAGACGGTGTGGCTGAGGGCACGGAGCCACACATCCATGGGAAGACCGCTGAAGACAAAGCCGACGGTGGTTCCCAGGGAGACCGCCAGCGCAATGCCGGGAGAGATGCACATGGCCAGGAAGATGGCCACATGGGAGGCCAGCGTGAAGGACATGGGCGGGATATAGATTTTAGCCGGCATAAACATGGGGATCATAATGCCCACGGCACAGAGCAGCGCAGCCACAGCCAGACGATAGACGGATCGATGGCGGTTCATAGAGAAGCACTTCCTTTATACTGTATTTTATCTATTATAAGACGGGGAAAATGCCTTGTCAACCATAGGCCCCCTGCCCCCGGAGGGAGACCTGTAGGAGTACAATACATCTTGGACAGTGAAGCAAAAAAGGATGAAGGATAGGG
>JAHHSE010000158.1 GCA_020025395.1 Oscillospiraceae bacterium | reverse complement strand
GTTTTATTTTCTTCGCTATGGTTTTTGATGCGATTTTAGTGTGAACACACTCTAAGTATTTCTCGTAAATCCAGCGGTAAATGGTGCGCCAGCTAGGCATCTTCAAATCGCATGGCGTACTTGCGATTTGCTCCGGTGACCATGTAGCAAGCAGCTTTTCTTCGATATAGTCGATGATCTCCTGTGAATGGAACATGCCCCTATGGCAGTAAGAACGCCGCAGCAGATACTTCTTCTGGGCCGTATGGGGATAATATGTTGGAATGTCGTACATGTGGGTACAGTTGCGCCGGATCTCCCGGCTGATGGTACTGGGGCTCCGTCCTATGAGCTGTGCGATTTTTCGATAGCTGAGGCCGTCTATGTAATATTTTTAGCCGAATTTGGTGTGGTAGCTTTATTCTACCAGAAATCTGAAAGATCTGTATGAACTTCTTTCTTTTAGCGAAGTGTTGCACTTGATAATATAATTCACCGTTCTTCAAGATCCCCTCCAGCAGATTCAAATAGGTTTCCATTCCGTCCCATCCATACTTCCATATCACAGGGGGACTTAGCAGGCCGATTATCTGCTTGATGGAAAATCCGGCGGCAATGCAGTATTGGATCTCCTCCTTCCAGTTTCCATAGAACGGACCCTCTCTCCGGCAGGTGAGAAGGGCAAAGAGCATTCTTTGGGCCAGCTGTCCCTCCTCCCCGCCTATGGCCTGATACAGCTTTCTCAGGACGGAATTCCCGCCCCATCCGGTGGGGGACCAGCTGTTGATTTGGCGGAGGGTTGTCTTCTCCGTCCTGCCCTCCGCAAAGTCGGTGAGAAGTTTCCGCGCGGTTTGATCCAGAGACCGGCTGTATGGGGGGTCATGCAGGTTTCCCAAAGCTGTTCTTTCGTCATCTCCATCTCTCCTTTTTCCATCGGATACCGGGGCTTTCCCCTCCGCTTTCCGCACGGTTTTTTCGGATTCATTGTAGCTTATCTCCGGGGAAAAAAGGCAGACTGTGGTAAAAACAACTTCCTCCATGTATAAAATACCGGAGGGAAAAGGAGGAAAGAAGCTTCCTTCCCCCCGCCGTCCGCCTATCTCGATTTCCTTTTGGAGTTTGGCTGTTCTCCTGTCAGACGGGTCCTATTTGCAGGCCCCCGTGAGCATCCCCCCTGGACCTTTATCTTGCTATCCCGGAAAAAGGAGCGGGGACAGGATCCAACGGACCGCTGCGGTCCGGGATCCTGTCCCCGCTCCTTTTGAATGAAAATCAGGAAAATAAGGGAGAGCCATCGGCCTTCCCGGTTTCCTCTCGGAGGAAAAACCCGCTCCGAGAGAAGGGGATTCTTACTTGTTCATGGTGTCAAAACGCATGAGAATGGTTGCGGCCTCGGCCCGGAGGGCAGTGCCCTGGGGAACGATGGCGGTTTCGGATCTGCCGTTGAGAAGTCCCATACCATTGGCCCATCTCATGGCGGAGTAGGCCCACGCACCAATGTCATTGCTGTCGGTGAATTGGCTCAGATCGTTGGTCCTGGACACATCCATGCCGCAGAAATGCGCGTAACGATAGAGCATGGTGGCCATCTGCTCTCTGGTGATCTCAGCATCAGGCTCGAACTTGCCGTAGCCAACGCCCTGCACGATGCCCTTCTCATTGGCCCAGATCACAGCATCGGTGTACCAGGCACCCTCCTCCACATCGATGAAGGAGTTTCTGGTGGTGAGCGCAGGGGAGCCCTCCATCCGATAGAGGATGGTGGCCAGCATGGCACGGTTCAGAGTGCCGTTGGGGCTGAACTCGGTGTCACTGGTGCCCATCATCAGATCCTTCTGGTAGACATAACCGATGGCCTCCTCGGCCCAGCTGCCCTCCACATCGGTAAAGGGCATATTCTCCATCGACTTGGGTGCCACAGTGAAGATGCTCAGGTGGGGGGTCTGCACCCTTACCAGCATGGAACCGCCATTGGCCACGCACTTGCCGGGCATATTCTCCACGGCACCGTCATCGCTGTACACAGTGACAGTATAGATGGCGCCCTTCTTGTACTGCTCCTGATTCACGGGCAGATCGATGGACAGGGAGTGTCCGTTGAAGGAGGTGATCTTATTTTTTCCGGAAAGGATAATCACTTCCACCACGCTGGCATCGTTGGGGATCTCCTTTCCGACCTGCGCGGACACCTCATTGGGGGATTTCTTGTTGATCTGGATCATCAGCTTTTTGTCGGTGTCCTGCTTGGCGATGGCATCCAGAGCCTCATTGGGTATCCGAACGCTGCCCACCTTGGTCCGCACTTCCAGGGCGGCCTCGGTGTTCGTTCCGATCTCCTCCACGGACTTTCTGGTAAGCTCCACGGACACCGCGCTGACCTCGCCGGAAATGGTTGGGACAATGGAGATGGTTTCCGCCTTCTCCTTCTTGGCGTTGGCAATCATTTCCTCTATCTTCTTGTCGTTCACCTCAACCCTGGCGCTGCCCTTCTTGTCCGCCTGAACAACGGGATTGACGGTGGTCTCCGCGTTTTGGCCGGGATCAGGGGTGAGGATTCCGTTGCCCTCCTCCTTCAGGTCCAGGCCGATGTTCGTGGTATAGCGCCACTGAATGGTCTCGCCGCCCTTGAGGACATACTTGCTGCACCCGTAGTTGGGGTAAATGCCGTTGACATTATACATCCAGCCGCTGCCGCTGCCATGGTCAAATTCGCCCTCGCCATCGATGGACTGGACATAGACGCTGTCATACTGCTCGTAGAACTGGTACTCATAGGGGATCTTCCGGTGGTCCAGCTCGGACTTAAGCACATCCCAAACGGTATCCCCGGTGGTGATCTCCACCTCCACAGGCTCCAGAATGTAGCCCCTGCCGATGGTCATAAGGTCAATGGACAGAGTCAC
>JAHHSE010000157.1 GCA_020025395.1 Oscillospiraceae bacterium | reverse complement strand
GCCCAAGCATATCCAGGTTCAGATTCTGGCGGATCAGTATGGCCATGTGATGCACCTGGGGGAGAGAGACTGTTCCCTCCAGCGCCGCTATCAGAAGGTGGTGGAGTTCGCCCCCGCCTGGAGCGTCCCCGTGGAAACCAGAGAGCGGCTCCACGCCGACGCGGTAAAGATCGCAAGGCAGGTGGGCTATGTGAACGCCGGTACGGTGGAGTTTCTGGTGGATAAGGACGGCCGTCATTACTTCATCGAGATGAATCCCAGAATTCAGGTAGAGCATACCGTTACCGAGCAGGTGACCGGGATCGACCTGGTCCGGGCGCAGATTTTGATTGCGGAGGGCTATCCCCTCTCCACCCCGGAGATCGGCCTTGGGGACCAGTCCGATCTCCGAATCAACGGCTTTGCCATCCAATGCCGGGTGACCACCGAGGACCCGGTGAATCAGTTTGCTCCCGACACCGGAAAGATCACCGCTTATCGGTCCGGGGGCGGTTTTGGAGTCCGTCTGGACGGCGGAAACGCCTTTGCCGGGGCCACGGTCTCCCCCTATTATGATTCCCTTCTGGTGAAGGTCACCTCCTGGGACAACACTTTTGAGGGGGCCTGCCGCCGGGCCAACCGGGCCATCAGTGAGACCCACATCCGAGGGGTGAAGACCAACATTCCCTTTGTCACAAACATCCTCACCCATCCCGCTTTCCATGCGGGACAGTGCCACACCAAGTTCATTGACGACACCCCGGAGCTGTTTGAGATTGAAAACAGCCGGGACCGGGCCACCAAGGTCCTCAAATACATTGCGGAGATCCAGGTGAAGGCCCCAAATGCGGAACGGCTCCAGCTGGATATCCCCCGCTTTCCAACCGCCACAGGGGCGCCGCTCCGCGGGGTGAAGGAGCTTCTGGACAGGGATGGGCCGGAGGCGGTGAAGCGCTGGGTGCTGGACCAGAAGAAGCTGCTCATCACCGATACCACCATGCGGGATGCCCACCAGTCCCTTCTCTCCACCCGGGTGCGGACCAGAGACATGGTCAAGGGCGCGGCGGGGACCGCCGAGATTCTGGCGGACTGCTTCTCCCTGGAGATGTGGGGCGGGGCCACCTTCGATGTGGCCTATCGGTTCCTCCACGAATCCCCCTGGGAGCGCCTGGACCTGCTGCGGAAGGCCATCCCAAACATCCCCTTCCAGATGCTCATCCGGGGGGCCAACGCCGTGGGCTACACCAACTATCCCGACAACCTGATCCGGGCCTTTATTCAGGAGTCCGCCCGTTCGGGCATAGATGTCTTCCGAATCTTTGACTCCCTCAACTGGGTGGGAGGCATGGAGGTGGCCATGGACGAGGTCCTGAAGCAGGGAAAAATCTGTGAAGCCGCCATCTGCTATACCGGGGGAATTGAGGATGACAAGGTGGGGGGACGCTATGGGATTCGGTACTATGTGGACATGGCGAAGGAGCTGGAGCGCCGGGGAGCGCACATCCTGGCGATCAAGGATATGTCCGGCCTGCTGAAGCCCTATGCGGCAAAACAGCTTGTCACCGCCCTGAAAAACGAGGTGGGACTCCCCATTCACCTTCATACCCACGACACCTCCGGCAACCAGGTGGCCACCTATCTCATGGCTGCCGAGGCCGGGGTGGATATCATCGATACCGCTGTTTCCTCCATGTCCAGCTTCACCAGCCAGCCCTCCATGGATGCGGTGGTCTCCGCCCTGCGGGGTCAGCCCAGAGACACGGGCTTCTCCCCGGAGCGGGTCCAGGAGCTGAGCGATTACTGGGCGGATGTGCGTCTGCGCTATAAGAGCTTTGAGAACGATCTCAAAAATCCCTCCGCCGACATCTACCGCTATGAGATGCCCGGGGGACAGTACACAAACTTCCGCAGCCAGGTTGCCAGCCTGGGTCTGGGGCATCGGTTTGAAGAGGTCAAGGAGATGTACTGCGCGGTGAATCAGATGCTCGGGGATATCGTGAAGGTGACGCCCTCCTCCAAGATGGTGGGAGATATGGCCATTTTCATGGTTCAGAACGATCTGACCCCGGAGAACATCGTGGAGAAGGGGGAGGCCTTAAATTTCCCCGATTCTGTGGTTGCCTACTTTGAGGGCATGATGGGTCAGCCCTCCTGGGGCTGGCCGGAGGATCTCCAGCGGGTGGTCCTGAAAGGGAAAAAGCCCATCACCTGCCGTCCCGGGGAGCTGCTGGAGCCTGTGGACTTTGACCGGGTGAAGGAAGAGATGCGCCTCTTTATGGGGGATGACCCCATCAATATGCGGGCCATGCTTTCCTACTGCCTGTATCCCAAGGTATACAAGGAGTACCGCAGCCACCGGAAGGAGTACGGCTACATCATGCGGATGGGCAGCCATGTCTTCTTCAACGGTATGGCGATGGGTGAGACCAATCAGATCAACATTGAGGACGGCAAGACCCTGGTCATCAAGTATTTGGGGCTGGGAGACTGCAATGAAGACGGCACCCGGAATGTCCACTTTGAGCTGAACGGGATGCGCCGGGAAGTGGCGGTGCCCGATCCCACCGCCAGCGTGCAGGTGGAGCTTCGCCCCATCGCGGATCCCGCGGATAAGAGTCAGGTGGGGGCTTCCATTCCCGGCCTGGTCTCCAAGATTTTGGTCAAGGCCGGAGACAGGGTGGAGGAAAACCAGATTGTTGCCACCATTGAGGCCATGAAGATGGAGATCAATGTGGTGGCCCGGATGTCCGGCACGGTGGATGAGGTCCTGGTAAAGGAAGGAGCCGTGGTGGGGGCCGGAGAGCTTCTCGTAAAAATCATATAAAGAAATCAGCTGAGCCCCGGCGGAAAATTTTCCGCCGGGGCTCAGCTTGTCAAAAAAGCCTCGCAGAGTTTGCCGCCGCAGCGGTAAATAAAATA
>JAHHSE010000156.1 GCA_020025395.1 Oscillospiraceae bacterium | reverse complement strand
CTTTGGGGGGGCGCATGGTGAGGGAGATCCTCTTTTTCTTCTCCTCCACCTCCAGCACCCAGACGGTGACCACATCCCCTACGGAACAGATCTCGCTGGGATGCCGGACCCGCCGGGAGGAGAGCTGGCTGATGTGGACCAGTCCGTCCTGATGGACTCCGATGTCCACAAAGACGCCGAAGTCGATCACATTGCGGACGGTGCCGGTCAGCTCCATGCCGGGGAGAAGGTCCTTCATCTCCATCACATCGGTGCGCAGGATGGGGCGGGGCAGCTCGTCACGGGGGTCCCGTCCGGGCTTTTGCAGCTCGGCGGCAATGTCCCGCAGGGTGGGAAGGCCTACTCCGCAGGCTTGGGCGGCCTGCTCCGGACCATATTCCTCCAGACGGCGGGAGAGGTCCTCCAGCCTGCCCTCCGCCACATCCCGAAGGGTGTGGCCGCAGAGGGAGAGGAGGGCTTCGGCGGCGGGATAGCTCTCCGGATGGACCCCGGTGTGGTCCAGGATCTGCCTGCTCTCCGGGACACGGAGAAAGCCGGCGCACTGCTCAAAGGCTTTGGGTCCCAGCTTGGGTACCTTGAGGAGCTGCTTCCGGGTGGTGAAGATTCCGTTTTCCTCCCGATAGGCCACAATATTTTTTGCGGTGGTGCCGTTGAGGCCGGACACACGGGTGAGCAGAGGGGCGGAGGCGGTGTTCAGGTCCACCCCCACGGAGTTGACGCAGTCCTCCACCACCCCGGACAGGGTCTCATCCAGACGGGCCTGGGGCATATCGTGCTGATACTGGCCCACCCCGATGCTCTTGGGGTCGATCTTCACCAGCTCCGCCAAGGGGTCCTGGAGCCGGCGGGCGATGGAGACCGCCGAACGGAGGTTTACATCATAGTCGGGAAATTCCTCGCAGGCCAGCTTGCTGGCGGAGTATACCGAGGCCCCGGCCTCATTGACGATCATATAGGAGAGTCCGTCTCCGGCCTGTCGGATCAGTTCTACCGTCATCTGCTCGGTCTCCCGGCTGGCGGTGCCGTTTCCGATGGCGATATGGGCCACATGGTGGGTCTTTACCAGGGAGAGGAGCTTGGAGATGGCCTCTTTTTTCTGCCTTTCCCCAAGGGCGGGGTAGACCACCGTGGTGTCCAGCACCTTGCCGGTCCCGTCCACCACAGCCACCTTACAGCCGTTGCGGTAGCCGGGGTCCAGTCCCATGGTCACCTTTCCCTTCACCGGGGGCTGAAGGAGGAGGGGTTTGAGGTTCAGCCCGAACATTTTGATGGCCCCCTCATCCGCCAGCTCGGTAAGGCGGTTCCGAGTCTCCCGCTCCACCGAAGGGGCGATGAGGCGGTCGTAGGCATCCTCAACGGCGGCTTTTACAAAGTCCATGGAGGGGGAGCCGGGGCGGAGGACGGCCCGACGGAGGGCGATGAGGGCGGTCTCCCGGTCCGGTGCCGCCCGGACCTTCAGAAGTTTTTCCCGCTCCCCCCGATTGATGGCCAGGATCTGATGTCCCTGGGCCCGATGGACGGGACAGCGGAAGTCGTAATAGAGGCGGTAGACGGAATCCTCCGGCTGGGCCTCCGCGGCGGAGGAAATCAGATTACCCCGCTTCCAGAAGAGGTCTCGGAGGAGCTTTCTAAGGTCGGCGTTGTCGGAGAGAAGCTCCGCCACAATGTCGTTGGCCCCCTGAAGGGCCTCCTCCGGGGTGGCGACCCCCTTTTCCCCGTCCACATAGCGGGCGGCCTCCGTCAGGGGATCGGGGCAGTCCCGCCCCTGGGCATAGAGCAGGAGGGCCAGAGGCTCCAGTCCCTTTTCCCTGGCGATGGTGGCACGGGTGCGGCGCTTGGGCTTGAAGGGCCGGTAAAGGTCCTCCACCTCCGCCAGAGTGACCGCCTTCTCCAGCGCCTCGGAAAAGGCCTGGGTCAGCCTGCCCTGCTCCTGAACGGAGTGTCGGACCTCCTCCTTCCGTTTTTCCAGATTGCGGAGATATTGGAGGCGGTCTGCCAGGGCGCGGAGGGTGGAGTCGTCCATGGCCCCGTGAAGCTCCTTCCGGTATCGGGCGATGAAGGGGATGGTGTTCCCCTCATCGATGAGGGTGACCACATTTTGGACCTGCTGGGGGGCGCGGCCCAGCTCCTGGGCCAGAAGGGCGATGATTTGTTCCATAAAATTCTGTTACTCCTTTTGACGGGCCGGATGTTCCCAGCGTCCGTTTTTCCAGCGGAGGGCGCAGCCGATGCCCCGGACGGCGAGATCCAGGGCCATGGCGGCCCAGACTCCCACCAGACTCACATGGAGAAAGTGGATGAGGAGGGGGGAGAGGACCACCCGAATCCCCCACATGGAAAGCAGGCAGAGAACCATGGGAAATTTGGTGTCCCCGGCTCCTCGGAGGGCACCGGCCAGTACGATAAAGGCGGCGAAGAGGGGTTCGATGGGGGAGATGGTCCGAAGGACCAGGGTGGCCTCCCGCAAAACGGCGGGATCATCGTTGAAGAGGGCGGAGAGGCTGGGGGCGAAGAGGAAGAGGGCGGCCCCTGTCAGGGCGCAGAGGAGAAAGCCGCACCAGCCGGAGAGGGTGCCGTATTTTCTGGCCCCCTCCAGATCTCCGGCCCCCACCGACTGCCCCACCAGGGTGGTGGCGGCATAGCTGATTCCGTAGGCGGGGAGATAGCAGAGACCCTCGGCGGTGACGGCGATGTGGTTGGCGGCCATGGCCACCGTGCCCAGCTTGCCGATGATGAAGGTGGTGGCAATCTGCCCCAGGTTGATGGCGCAGCGCTCGGCAATGTAGGGAAGACCCAGCTGACAGGCCCGGTTCAGGATCTCCCGGTCCGGCCGATAGGACTCCTTTCTCCGGAGGCGGAACGCATCCCGGCGGAGGAAGAAGGTCAGCAGGAGAAGGGACCCGGCGGCAGCGATGGAGAGGGAGGTGGCGGCGGC
>JAHHSE010000155.1 GCA_020025395.1 Oscillospiraceae bacterium | reverse complement strand
GGGCTGAGGGGCTTTCCCGCCCCCGGCTATGCTCAGGTGGCGGCTCTGGCGGAGGGGCTGGCCCAGGGGCTGACCCCCCAGCTGGAGAGGGGATTTTTCCCCCTTCTCCTCTTGGAGGAGGACATGGGCAAGGCCTTGGGACAGGCTCTGTCCCAGCGGCTGTCCGGGCCTCTTCTCTGTCTGGACGGATTGAGCTGCGCCCAGGGGGACTATGTGGATGTGGGGGAGCCGGTGGCCCAGGGGCAGGCCCTCCCCGTTGTAATCAAAACACTGGCATTCGGAAAATAAGGAGTGGATGATTTGATACTCAAAACCAAGCTGTTGGGAAAGGTGTACACCTTCCGGGACCTGCGGGAGGTGATGGCCAAGGCCAATGAGGAAAAATCCGGCGACCGTCTGGCGGGCATCGCCGCCGAAAGCGCCGAGGAGCGGGTGGCGGCAAAGGTGGTGCTGGCCAACCTGACCCTGGAGGATCTGCGTAACCATCCCGCCGTCCCCTATGAGGAGGATGAGGTCACCCGGATCATTCAGGATGATGTGAATGAAAAAACCTATCATCGGATAAAAAGCTGGACGGTGGGTGAGCTTCGGGACTGGCTCCTGGCAGAGGAGAACGACGGGGCCGCCATTCGCGCCCTCTCCCGGGGGCTGACCTCGGAGATGGTGGCGGCGGTGGCCAAGCTCATGAGCAATCTGGATCTGATTGCCGGGGCCAGGAAGATCCGGGTCACCGCCCACTGCAATACCACCATCGGCCTGCCGGGGACCCTGTCCGCCCGGCTTCAGCCCAACCATCCCACCGACGACCCGGACGGCATTCTGGCCTCTCTGGTGGAGGGACTCACCTATGGAATCGGGGATGCGGTTTTGGGGCTCAATCCGGTGGATGACAGCGTGGAGAGCGTGAGCCGGGTGCTGGAGCGGTTTCAGAATGTCCGGGACAAGTGGAAGATCCCAACCCAGACCTGCGTGCTGGCCCATGTGACCACCCAGATGGAGTGCATTCGAAAAGGGGCCCCCGCCGACCTGATCTTCCAGTCCATCGCCGGGACCCAGAAGGGGAACGAGGCCTTTGGCTTTCGGGCGGAGACCATTGGGGAGGCCAGGGCGCTGGCCCTGACCCAGGGGACCGCCGAGGGGCCAAACGTCCTCTATTTTGAGACGGGACAGGGCTCCGAACTGTCCAGCGAGGCCCATTATGACTGGGACCAGGTGACCATGGAGGCCAGATGCTATGGCTTTGCCAAGCGGTATCAGCCCTTTTTGGTCAATACGGTGGTGGGCTTTATCGGACCGGAGTACCTTTACAATTCCAAGCAGGTGATCCGGGCCGGGCTGGAGGACCATTTTATGGGCAAGCTCACCGGGGTCCCCATGGGGTGCGACGCCTGCTATACCAACCATATGAAGGCGGATCAAAACGACATTGAGAATCTGTCCGTCCTTTTGACCGCCGCCGGATGCAACTACTTTATGGGGATTCCCCACGGAGACGATGTGATGCTCAACTATCAGACCACCGGATATCATGAGACTGCCTGTCTGCGGGAGCTGTTTGGCCTGACCGCCATCCCCCCCTTCCAGGCCTGGCTGGAGAAGATGGGGTTTGTGGAGAATGGAAGGCTGACCCGCCGAGCGGGAGACGGATCCATTCTGCTGGCTTGAGCGCAATTGGACTGATAACGAGGTGATAGGATGAACGAACGAGAGCTTCAGGCCCTGGTGGAGCGGATGGTGAAGGAACTGGTGGGGGAGAGACCCACCCCTCAGGTCAAGGGGGCGGATTACCGCCCCATGACCGAAACGCCCGCAGACGGCCCGGACTGTCTGCCCGACCTTTCTCAGGTGGACATCCGAAAACAATATCTGGTGGAGAAGCCGGAGAACGCCGCCGCCTTTCTGGCTCTGAAGGAAAAGACCCCGGCCCGGATCGGCCTGGGGCGGACGGGGACCCGCTACCGCACAGAGACCATGCTCCGAATGCGCTGCGACCACGCCGCCGCCCAGGATTCCGTCTTCTCCATGGTGGAGGAGGGCTTTGCCGCCGCCCATGAGCTGGTTCCGGTTCAGACTCTGTGTGAGAGCAAGGACGAATATCTCACCCGGCCGGATAAGGGAAGACGGTTTGACGAGGAAAATCAGAGGATCATTCGGGCGACTCTGGGGCAGGCTCCGAACATTGCCCTGGTAGTGGGGGACGGCCTGTCCTCCGCCGCCATTGAGGCCAATGCCGCCGACTGCATGGAGGCCATCCGGGCGGGCCTTAGGAGCTATGGACTGGATGGGGGGACCGGCCTCTTTGTGAAATTCTGCCGGGTGGGGGCCAGCGATCACATCGGCTCCCTCACCGACGCAAAGGTGGTCTGTATGCTGGTGGGAGAGCGGCCCGGTCTGGTCACGGCGGAGTCCATGTCGGCCTACCTCACCTATGAGCCGCGGATCGGGGTGCCGGAGAGCAGACGGACCGTGATCTCCAACATCCACAGGCAGGGGACCACCGCCGTGGAGGCGGGGGCCCACATTGCAGAGCTCATCAAGACCATGCTGGAAAAAAAGGCCTCCGGAGTGGAGCTGGCCCAGATGGAGCGGAGGGGCTGAAGGGCGCCCTCTGGAGGGTCCTTCAGACATCTGGAAAGGAGAAGGGATATGACAAATGATTTGATCCCGGTAAAGATTTTGGCCGCCCACACCATTGCCAATGTATCCGAGACCCTGGCAAAGAAGCTGGAGCTGCCGGAGGGACACCGATCCATCGGTATTCTGACCACGGACTGCGACGACGCCACCTACTGCGCGCTGGATGAGGCCACAAAGGCCGCCGCGGTGGAGGTGGTCTATGGGCGGAGTCTGTACGGGGGAGCCTCCAACGCCTCCACCCAATACGCCGGGGAGGTCATCGGCATTCTGGGGGGTCCCAACCCGGCGTATTGGGTGGAGGCGTTGGAGG
>JAHHSE010000154.1 GCA_020025395.1 Oscillospiraceae bacterium | reverse complement strand
TTGAAAAATCGGAGCAAGCGATATGACGCTTGCTCCGACGATGGCACCCCCGGCGCGACTCGAACGCACTACATTCCGCTTAGGAGGCGGACCCTCTATCCTGGTGAGGTACGGGGGCAGATACAGGAAATATTCAATTTTAAGGCTCCGCAGGACTCGAACAGACTGCCGCTTGGGAGGCATGGGCTGTAAAAATTGGCAGCTGTCTTCCCCGGCAAAGACCGCTTGCAGAGGGACTTCTGAACGCCCGTTCTCTCTCCTCATCCAATGGCGCAATTCCTCCCGGAAGGGAGTGATCCATTCTCCAAAGAAAAAGATCTTTTTTATTATACTGGATAACTGACAAAAATGCAAGGTTTTTGCGTCACCCCCGTTTGGAAGATTCCGATTTTTTATCCGCAGATTGCGGAAAACCCGGGGTTCGTGGTATGATATAGCATAAGAAAAGAAAAGGCAGGTGCATTCCATGGCTTCTGAAAAAACCAATGTCATGCGGATCCTGGATCAGAAAAAGGTGGCCTATGTCCCCCATCAGCACGCCCACGGCGAGGATGCCCCGGATGGTCAGACCGTGGCCCGTCTCATCCAGCGTCCGACTCACACCGTCTTTAAAACCCTGGTGACCCAGGGGGCCAGCAAACGATACCATGTCTTTGTGATCCCGGTCTCCAGAGAGCTGGATCTGAAAAAGGCCGCCAAGGCCGTGGAGGAGAAATCCATCGCCATGATCCGCCAGGCAGAGCTTCTTCCCCTCACCGGATATGTCCACGGCGGCTGTTCCCCCATCGGGATGAAAAAAGCACTCCATACTGTGCTGGACAGCTCTGCCCGCTCCCTCTCCACCATGGGTGTCAGCGCAGGGAAGGTGGGCTTTCAGGTGGAGCTGGCTCCGGAGGATCTGGCCCGCCTCACCCGGGCCCAGTTTGCCTCCGTGACGGAAGATTTCTAAATCCTTCCTTTTTTCCAGATAAAAAAGTTGCTTTCTTTTTTTTATGGATATATAATACCAAGCTGAGACATTTACAAAGTTTTGCTTGAGAAAGACAGAGGTGCAAGGTTTTGCAGAACGAAAAACTGAGAAATATCGCTATCATTGCCCATGTTGACCACGGAAAAACCACCCTGGTGGATGAGATGCTGAAACAGGGCGGCGCCTATCGGGAAAATCAGGCCACCGTGGACCGGGTCATGGACTCGGGAGATTTGGAGCGGGAGCGCGGCATTACCATTTTGGCAAAAAACACCGCCGTCCGCTATAAGGACACCAAGATCAACATTGTGGATACCCCCGGCCACGCCGACTTCGGCGGAGAGGTGGAGCGGATTCTGAAAATGGTGAACGGTGTCATCCTCCTGGTGGACGCCGCCGAGGGTCCTATGCCCCAAACCCGTTTCGTCCTCTCCAAGGCCCTCTCCCTGGGCCACAAGGTCATCGTGGTGGTCAACAAGGTAGACCGTCCGGATCAGCGCATTCACGAGGTCTGTGATGAGGTTCTGGAGCTTCTGATGGATCTGGACGCCACCGAGGAGCAGTTTGACTCCCCCACCCTCTTCTGCTCCGGCCGTCAGGGTACTGCCAGCTATTCCCCCGATGTCCCCGGCACCGATCTGACCCCTCTATTTGAAACTATTTTGGACTATATTCCGGGGCCAGATGCCGATGTGGACGCCCCCTTCCAGATGCTGGTCTCCTCCATTGACTACAATGATTTCGTAGGCCGAATCGCCATTGGGCGAATCGAGCGGGGGACCCTGAAGCAGAACAGCGAGATCGCCGTCTGCAACTTCCACCATCCGGATGCCGCCCCCCAGAAGGCCAAGGCCACCTCCATCTTTGAGTTTGACGGTCTTGGAAAGGTCCCCGTCACCTCCTCCACCGCCGGCAACATCATTGCCATGAGCGGCATTGGGGACATTACCATCGGGGATACCATCTGCGCCCCTGCCGCCATTGAGCCGATTGAGTTTATCCAGATCTCCGCCCCCACCATTGAAATGACCTTTGCGGTCAACGATTCTCCCTTTGCCGGACGGGAGGGCAAGTTTGTCACCTCCCGTCAGATTCGGGAACGGCTTATGCGGGAGACTCTGAAGGATGTCTCCCTCCGGGTCACCGAGACCGATTCCACCGATGCCTTTAATGTGGCCGGACGAGGGGAGATGAGCCTCTCCATCCTCATGGAGACCATGCGCCGGGAAGGCTATGAGTTCCAGGTCTCTCCTCCCCGTGTGCTCTATCAGGAGATTGACGGCAAGAGGTGTGAGCCTATTGAGCGGCTGGTGGTGGATGTCCCCTCCGACTGCGTGGGCGCGGTCATTGAGAAAATCGGCTCCCGACGGGGAGACCTGCTGGAGATGACTCCGGTGGGTGATCGGATGAAGCTTGAATTTCTGGTCCCTTCCAGAGGTCTTTTCGGCTATCGAAACGAATTTCTCACCGATACCAAAGGGGAGGGCATCATGGCCTCCGTCTTTGAGTGCTACGCCCCTATGAAGGGCGAGATTTCCCGTCGGGCCACCGGCTCCCTCGTGGCCTTTGAAACCGGTGAGAGTGTTACCTACGGCCTCTTCAACGCCCAGGAGCGGGGTACCCTCTTTATCGGCCCCGGTGTCCCGGTCTATGCGGGGATGATCGTGGGTGAGACCCCCAAGAATGAGGACATTTCGGTCAACATCTGCAAGAAGAAGCAGCTCACCAATATGCGTGCCTCCGGCTCGGATGAGGCCCTCCGGCTCACTACGCCCAAAAATATGAGCCTGGAGCAGTGTCTGGAGTTCCTGGCGGATGACGAGCTTTTGGAGTGTACCCCCGAAACCCTCCGTCTCCGCAAGCGAATCCTGGACCACGGTGAGCGGATGCGTCTGGCCTCTAAAAAGAAATAAAAAGAACAGCAAAAAAAGGGCCAGATTTCCCATTCCCTTCCTTCCTGAATCAAAAACCGTGAGATGCCTTGGTTCCCCCTTCACAGGGGTAACTTTGGATGTGTGGGAATTCCCCGGCAGA
>JAHHSE010000153.1 GCA_020025395.1 Oscillospiraceae bacterium | reverse complement strand
TTACCCGATCAAACAGAAAAAGCCCAGCATAAGCTGGACTTTTTCGACACTCTGACAAAGAAGAAGACCGGCCCATGGGCCGGTCTTCTTCTTTGTAACGATTTGTTTGCACAGGAAAACTCTGTATCTTCCGTTATTTGGGCCAGCCAATGGAGACGCTCTGGCTGTCCTCATACCAGGTGACACGGCGGCCCAGGCCCTCAAACAAGGCCCGTACGCCCACATAGTCCACGCCGTTGATGGTCTTCACGGGGAGTACCACGGAGATACCCTCCCAGGTCACCTTGACATTTTCCCCAGTCTTTTCCCCCTCAGCGCCGATTCCGGGAACCACATCGTCCACAGGCACCAGAATCTTTCCAGGCTCTGCCACCAGTTTTTTATTAAAGGTAAGGGGCAGGCCATTCCACAGGACGGCGGGGGTGCCGGTATCCTTCTCATACACCACTTCTCCGCCGGACACGGTCAGCAGCACCTGTATGTCCTTGATGTCCTCCTCCGGGCAGGTCATGTAATCCCGGTCGATCACCGCAAAGTCCGCCAGCTTCCCCACTTCCAGAGAGCCCTTGATCTCCTCATTAAACTCCGCATAGGCGGGCCAGTTGGTGAAGGAGCGCAGGGCCTCCTCACGGGTCATAGCCTCCTCAATGTGCCAGCCGCCCTCCGGGGCGCCCAGACGGTCCCTTCTTGTAACGGCGGCATAGAGACCGTGGTAGGGATTGACCAGCTCTACCGGCGCGTCGGACCCGTTTGCGATGATGCCGCCCTTGTCCAGAATGGTGCGCCAGGCATAGGCACCCTTGATTCGCTCCGGGCCAATCCGGTCTTCCGCAATCAGCATATCCGAGGTGGCATGCGTGGTCTGCATAGAGGGAATGATCCCCAACTTTAAGGTGCGGTCAATATCTTCGGGGGACAGGATCTGATAATGTTCCACTCTCAGACGGTGGTCCTCACGGGGATTGGCCTTCATCACCGCTTCATAGGCGTTCAGAACCTGATGGACCGCCCCATCGCCAATTCCATGGGTGGCCACCTGGTAGCCTGCGTCATAGGCCACCTTCACCACCGATTCCAGCTGTTCCTGGGTGTAGCGGTAATCTCCTGTATGATCGTTCCGGTCTGAATAGGGTTCCAGCAGGGCGGCAGAACGGGCCCCCAGAGAGCCGTCCGCAAACATTTTTACCGCCCGGAGGCTCAGGTGGTTGTTATAGAGCGGGGTATAGGTCTCAGGATCAATGGGGTGAGTCTTCAAATATTCCGCAGTCTCATCGGCGGCGGAGGTGTGGGCAATCAAGCCGTATACACGGAGTTTTAACTGCCCATTTTTATACAAATACCCAAAGACATCCTCATACACAGCCACACTGTTTCCCGCGTCCATGGCGGAGGTGAGACCGTAGGAGAACAGCTGCTCCTGGGCTTTGAGCAGGCCCTCCCGCTGCTCTTCTATGGTCAGGGGAGGAATCAGGGCCTTGATGGGCGCCATAGCCGTATCAGTGATACAGCCTGACAGCTCTCCCTTGTCATTTTTCAGATATTCTCCCCCCTGGGGGTTGGGGGTGCTGGCGGTGATCCCTGCCAGCTCCAGGGCCTTGCTGTTGGCCCAGCCCATATGTCCGCAGGCCCTTATGAGGAAGACCGGATGGTCCGGAGCCACTGCGTCCAGCTCTTCCTTGGTGGGATACTCTCCGTCCTCCCACACGGTATTCATCCAGCCCCGGCCCTGAATCCACTGGCCCGGCTCCGCCTTCTCAGCGGCCTTTTGCACCAGCTCCAGAATGACTTCCTTGGGCTTCCAGAAGCAGTCCAGGACCATCAGGCTGCTGCCCAGACCTGCCACATGCATATGACCTTCCACCAGGCCGGGGATGACGGTCTTTCCATCCAGATCCACCACCTTGGTATTGGGGCCGATCCAGTCCTTCACCCCGGACTCATCCCCCACATAGACCAGGCGGTCCCCCTTGACCGCCAGGGCGGTGGCTTTGGTAAATTCTTTGTCTGCCGTATAGAGATTGCCGTTGTGGTATACGCTGTCCGCGGCCTCCGTTCCAGAAGCCTTTGCAGGGAGCATCGAGAACAGGAGCGTGAGGGCCATCAGTGTGGTCAAACCTTTTTGAAACCGTTTTTTCAACATTGTTCTTCCTCCCTTGTTCTGTTTCTTTCTGTTCTCTCCACAATCTTCTGTTCCCGATCCCTCCTCTCTGAAAACACTCTACCTGTAGGGTATCATGTTCTTGGCCCTTTGACAAGCACTTTGTTTGATTTTTCCTTGTTGTTTTTATAGAAATTTATGCAATTTTAACAAATACGGCCGGAGCCTTCTGATTTCATTATCTTTCTTAGGGTAGAGCGGCCTTGTCATTTCCCCGCATGATAAAAATGATTTTTCAAGGGAACCTTTTGGTCCTCCGGGGCGTTTATAAGGGGAAAGCGCTTTCAACGAAAGGAGGGCACTGTATCATGGAGCAGTTCCTGTCCCATGCCATGAAAGAGCATGGGGACATGGTGTACCGCTTGGCACTGTGCCGACTGCAAAATATCTCTGATTCCGAGGATGTGTATCAGGAGGTCTTTCTCGCTTTGTTCCGTCAGAAAGCCCAGGACTGGGACCGGGACCGCCTGACCTTCTGGCTCATCCGAACCACCTTGAACCGCTGTGCCGATGTGGGGCGGTTTCGGCTCCGGCGTCCGGTCCTGCCTCTCTCCGACCTGCTGAAGGCTCCTCCCCCGGATGAGGAGGCCGCCGCACTTTGGGAGGCGGTGGCCCGCCTCCCTCTCCGATTCCGCACCCCCATCCATCTTCACTACGGGGAGGGCTATTCCACCGAGGAGATCGGCGCCATGCTGAATCTTCCCCCCAGCACCGTCCGCACCCGGCTCTATCGAGCCCGTCAAAAACTGAAAGATCTGTTAGGAGGGTATGACGATGAATAACAAATATCAGGCACTGATGGACCAGATCCAAACCCCAGACCGCCTCCCCACAGCGGTGATGAACTCTGTCCGGCACCCCTCTTCCCCTGCCCCCT
>JAHHSE010000152.1 GCA_020025395.1 Oscillospiraceae bacterium | reverse complement strand
TTTTGGTTCTGACTGGTCTTTTAGTTTTCCGTATCGGGAATTACCCTAGGTTCACTTCGTATCCCTACGGGAATTCGCCCCATCCCAGCCGGTCTTTTTTCCACACCTTCCACTTCTTTTGTGGAAAACTTTTTCTCTTTAGAGGGAGACTTCCCCAAATAAGCTGTGAGAAAAGGCTTCCCGTACCTGTACAGGATCTCTGGTCTGGCCCAAAATCCACATGAGCTTGGTAACGGCGGCCTCTGTGGTCATATCGTAGCCCTGGATGACCCCCTGCTCCAAGGCCTTCTGTCCCGCCTGATACAGGGAAAAATCGCTGCGCTCGTAGAGACACTGGCTGCAAACCACCACCGACATCCCGGCCTGGGCCGCCTTGTGCAGCTTGGAGATCAGATCCCGGCGGATAAAATGCAGTCCCCCTGCGCCAAAGGCCTCAATGACCACCCCGCGATAGTGCATAGAAAGCAGCACATCAAAGATCTCCGGGTCCAGACCGGGGGTCAGCTTGATGAGGAAGACCTCCCGGCACAGGTCGCTTTTCAACTGACAGGGACCTGGAACAGTCGGGATGGACGACTCCCACAGCCGGAGCCCCCCTCCATCCACCGTGGCCGCCAGAGGCCAATTCACGCTCTCAAAGGCGTCAAAGCCGGTGGTTTTGGTTTTCACCGCTCTGGTCCCCAAAATCACCCGCCGGTCAAAGGCCACAAAAACCCCCGCCTTCCCTGTCCCCGCCATTGCCATGGCCAGGCGCAGGTTTTCCAGTCCATCTGAGAGGGGCTGATCGATGGGGAGCTGGCTCCCCGTCAGGACCACCGGAATCTCGATCCCAGGCAGCATAAAGGAGAGAACTGAGGCTGTGTAGGCCATGGTGTCTGTCCCATGGGTAATCACGATCCCATCACAGCCCGTTCTCTCCTGGTAGATGTGCTGTGCAATGAGCTGCCATTCCTCCGGCTGGATGTTAGAGGAGTCCAGACACAAAATATCCTGAACCCGGATCTCATAGCCCTCCATCCCATTCAGGTAACCTGCCAGTGCGGAGCCATTCATCCCAGGTGCCAGCCCTTCCCCGGTGGGGGTGGACGCGATGGTCCCCCCAGTGGTCAGAAACAGGATTTTTTTCTTCACCATCATTTCCCCTTCCTGTTACAGCACATAAGTCCGGCGCACCTCATACCAGGTGGATTTCTTTTCCGTAACCAGAAATCCCTCCGTCCGATAGAGGGTGAAGGCGGCCTGATTGGCGGTAGAGACCAGCAAATGACAGGAATCAAACCCTTCCTCTCTCAGCATGGTCAGCACAGAGCGAAGAAGCTCCCTTCCCAGACCCTGACCATGGACCCCTTTGATCAGGCCGATCCCATCGATCAGGGGGCTGGTCCCCTCTAGGATGCAGTCATAGATCCCCACCGGTCTTGTCTCCAGCCAGACGATCCCGGACCGCTCCTGGGGTCGGAGCAGCTTCTCCAGCTCCGAGCGATGGATGGTTGCGGCATTTGCCACGGAATAAAAGCTCTCATTGTGAAGCTGGATATAAATGGACGCCATATCTCTGGTCAGGGGAAGAAGGCGGAGCCTTCCCTCCGGGGCGGAAAGGTCTGTCAGCTTCCGCTCCATAATCAGCATACAGTGGGCCATGGAAATAGAAAGCCCATCCCGCTCCCCCTCTGCAAGAGCCCCTGTGGCAAAAATCCGGAGGGCACCCTGATTCACCAGCTCCTCTACCGCCGTTTCCAAATATTCCGGCTTTTCTAACACCAGGTAACCAATTCCCTTTCCTGGAATCTCACTGGTATATAATTGATAGGGACGCTCCATATCTTTCTCTCCTCTGTTTTTGTGCGTGCCCCATCATACCACAGAAACCCCCTCCTGACAAGGAAAAGCTCCGCACCACCTTCTTCCTGTCCGTCGGGGTAGAATACAATGAGGAATAAAATGATATATCATTACAGAATGACAGGAAGTTCTCCTGCCATTTCCACAGAACCCGGTTTCACCTGGCAGCCATACGCCAGAATTTCCACCCCTGCCTCCCCGGCTCTTCTCAGGGCCTGTCCGAATTCCGGGTGTGTGGCATCGTTGGGGGAAAAGCGTTTCATTCCGGACATTTGAACCACAAAGCAGATTGCGGCCTCATATCCTTCCGATTTCACCCGGATCAATTCCTCTATATGCTTTACGCCGCGCTTTGTGGGGGCATCGGGAAAGCGTGCCCAGCCATCCTGTTCCAGAGTAACCCCCTTTACCTCCACAAACCCCCTTTTCTCTCCTCCCTCCCAATAGAAGTCGAAGCGGGAGTTTCCCCAGACGGTCTCCGATTTTAACAGGGTGAGGTCCTTTTGAAACCCGCCCGCCTGTGCCCATTCCCGAAAAATTTCATTGGGTGCCTGGGAATCCATATTAATCAGGATGCGTCCTTGGGGTGTCTCCTTTTCCACTTCGATGAGATCATAGCGGGTTTTTCGGTGCGGGTTGTCACTTTCCTCCAGCCAGACTACCGCGCCCGGAAGCAGCAGTTCCCTGCATCTGCCTGTATTCTTTACATGAGCAATTACAAGCTCACCCTCCAACTGGACCTGAGCAATGAACCGATTGGGACGGCTGATAAAGCATCCCTTTTTGATTGCACCATAACGCATAGGAACACCTCCCACAAGAAAAAGAAAGACGGACAGAAATTCTGTCCGTCTTCTTTGTGTCGGCATTACCTATCTTCCCGGGCCGTCTCCAGCCAAGTATTTTCGGCGCAAATGAGCTTAACTTCCGTGTTCGGGATGGGAACGGGTGGACCCTCACTGCAATCAACACCGACTTTACTTTCTTTGAAAAAGAAAGTAAGCAAAAGAAACTTCTAATCTTTTCTTCTCCTTACCGCCTTTTTCAAGCGCTAAGTCATTATATTCTATTGTCACTCTTTTGTCAAGAGTTTTTTGGTGACCCGTACGGGAATCGAACCCATGTTTGCGGCGTGAGAGGCCGCCGTCTTAACCGCTTGACCAACGGGCCGTATGGTGCGCCTTCAGGGATTCGAACC
>JAHHSE010000151.1 GCA_020025395.1 Oscillospiraceae bacterium | reverse complement strand
GAGACGCCCACGCCGGGACCTGGCACCGGCAGATCTCCCTGCTTAGTCAGGAGCAGATCGACGCCTTTAATCGGAAGGGGGCCGGGGTAAAGCCCGGCGCCTTTGGGGAAAACCTGGTGGTGGAGGGCTTTGATTTCCGTTCTCTTCCCGTGGGGACCCTCCTTCGCTGCGGTCCGGTGCTGCTGGAGCTGACTCAGATCGGCAAGGAGTGTCACAGCCACTGCCAGATCTATCAGAAAATGGGGGACTGCATCATGCCCAGAGAAGGGGTTTTCGCACGGGTCCTGGAGCCGGGGCAGATCTCGGTGGGGGAGGAAATGACCCTCCAGCCGCGCACTGTCCCCCTCCCCTTCCAGGCGGCGGTCATCACCCTCTCCGACCGCTGCTTTCGGGGTGAGCGGGAGGACCGGAGCGGACCTGTCCTGGTCAGGGGACTGACCGAAGCGGGCTTTGAGGTGGTGGAGACCCTTCTTCTCCCAGACGAGGCCGATCCGCTGAAAACCCAGCTCATCCGTCTCTGCGATCAGAGGCAGACAGACCTGATTCTCACCACCGGAGGCACCGGCTTCGCCCCCAGGGACATTACCCCGGAGGCCACCCTGGCCGTGGCCCACCGCATTGCACCCGGCATCGCCGAGGCCATTCGGGCCGCCAGCCTTGCCATCACCCCCCGTGCCATGCTCAGCCGGGGCGCTTCGGTCATCCGGGGAAGGACTTTGATCGTCAACCTTCCCGGCAGTGCGAAGGCCTGTCTGGAGAGCCTGGATCTCTTCCTCCCTCAGATGCCCCACGCCATCCAGCTCCTGCGGGGCCTTCCCCAGGACTGCGGCGCACCCGCCCATCCGTCAATTTGTTAAAAAGGAGAATGGTTATCATGGTTCTGCGTACAAAGAAATGGCTTCCTCTGGCCCTCTCCCTGGGTCTCTCTCTCACCGCCTGTTCCCCAACCCCCTCCCAGGAGGAGGCGGTGGAGCTGACGGTCTTTGCCGCCGCCTCCCTCACCGAGACCCTCACCCAGCTGGGGGAACTCTACACCGACGCCCACCCCAATGTCACCATTCAGTTTAACTTTGACTCCTCCGGCCATCTGAAATCCCAGATCGAAGCCGGGGCCGACTGCGACCTCTTCCTCTCCGCCTCCCCCACCCAGATGAATCAGCTGGACCTCTCCGCAGGTCCCGACGCAAATCCCTCCGGCCTGGACTTCGTGATGTCGGACACCCGGCTGGACCTTTTGGAGAACCAGGTGACCCTTGCAGTACCGGAGGGGAACCCCAAGGGGATCACATCCTTTCAGCAGCTCTCCGACCTGCTTCAGGAGGGGAATGTCCTTCTGGGCATGGGCAATTCCGATGTGCCGGTGGGGCAGTATACCCTGAAGATCTTTGACTACTACGGCCTGAAGGAGGAAGAGCTGGTCCAGGCAGGGGTCCTCACTTACGGCTCCAATGTGAAGGAGGTCACCACCCAGGTCACTGAGGGGGCGGTGGACTGCGGCATCATCTACTCCACCGACGCCGCCTCCGCCGGCCTCTCTGTGGTGGATCAGGCCACCGCCGAAATGTGCGGACAGGTCATCTACCCCGCCGCCGTGATGAAAAACGCCCCCCACCCCGAGGAGGCGGGGGATTTCCTCTCCTATCTTCAGACCGAGGAGGCCGGGAAGGTTTTCCGCTCGGTGGGCTTTCTGCCCTGCTTTTCATAAGGAGCGGGAGGTTCTGTCATGGACTGGTTCCCCCTCTGGAACTCCCTGCGCATCGCCGCCCTCTCCACCGTCATCGTCTTCTTTTCGGGCATTCTGGCCGCCCATTTCATCGCCCGTCTCCCCCCTCTGCTCAAAGGGGGGCTGGATGTTTTCCTCACCCTTCCCCTGGTCCTGCCCCCTACGGTGATCGGCTGGCTCCTGCTGATGCTGCTTGGGCCTCGGCACCCTCTGGGCCGTCTGGCTTTGGAGGCCTTTGACCTCAAGCTGGTCATGACCTGGTGGTCCGCCGTCTTCGCCACCGCCACCGTGACCTTCCCCCTCATGTACCGCACAGCCAGAGGGGCCTTTGAAGCCTTTGATGAGGACCTGGCCCACGCCGCCAGGACCCTGGGCCTGTCCAACCCCTACATCTTCTGGCACATTCGTCTCCCCTGCTGCCGACAGGGAATTTTGGCCGGAACCGTGCTTACCTTCGCCCGGGCTCTGGGGGAATACGGCGCCACCAGCATGGTGGCCGGCTACACTCCGGGACGCACCGCCACCATCTCCACCACCGTTTACCAGCTCTGGCAGATCGGGGCGGACGCCCAGGCCTTTTTCTGGGTGATGGTCAACCTGATCCTCTCCGCCGCCATTCTCCTTGTGGTCAACCTGCTGGAACGCCCGCGGAAAGGAGTTTCCCATGTCTCTCCTCGTTGAAATCAGAAAACGGCTGGGGGACTTTCGGCTGGAGGTCTCCTTTGAGACCTCCGACCCCGTCACCGGCCTTTTGGGCGCCTCCGGCTGCGGCAAGAGCCTCACTCTCCAGTGTGTGGCCGGAATTCTCCGCCCGGAGGAGGGGCGCATCCTGTTGGACCATGTCACCCTTTTTGACTCGGCGGCCGGGATTCACCTCCCTCCCCAGCGCCGGCAGGTGGGCTATCTCTTCCAGAGCTATGCCCTCTTTCCCCATATGACCGTGGAGGAAAACATCCTCTGCGGGCTTCGCAGGGAAAAGGACCCAACGAAAAAACGCCGCGCCCTGGAAGAGAGCCTCACCCTCCTCCATCTCCACGGTCTGGAGGCCCTCCGCCCCCACCAGCTCTCCGGGGGACAGGCCCAGCGGGCGGCCCTGGCCCGTATGCTGGTGGCCCAGCCCAGGCTCCTGCTTCTGGACGAGCCCTTCTCCGCCCTGGACACCCACTTGAAAGATCAGCTCCAGCCCCAGCTCCTCGCCCTCCTCCATCAGCTGGGGCTCCAGACCCTTCTGGTGACCCACAGCCGGGAGGAGGCCTACCGCCTGTGCAGCCGTCTCTGTATTCTGGAGGAGGGCGAGGAGCTGGGGCTGGAGCTGATCTTTCAAG
>JAHHSE010000150.1 GCA_020025395.1 Oscillospiraceae bacterium | reverse complement strand
TGCTAAATATGTATGCACAAATCTGATTGAAAACAGGGGGACTTTTTTATGTCCAAGCTCCGGCCCGGTCGATACCGGCACTTTAAAGGCAATGAATACGAACTCCTCTTCACGGCCCGCCACTCGGAAACCCTGGAAGAAATGGCAGTCTACCGTCAGCTGTACGGGTCCGGTGACATTTGGGTCCGCCCCGCCTCCATGTGGGATGAGGTCATCCAGCGGGAGGGCAGAGCCTGCGCCCGCTTCACCTATCTCGGGGAATAAAGGAGGGAAGTGCTATGAATTTTTCACAGGTCCTGTCCCTGCTGGGCGGTCTGGCCGTTTTCCTCTACGGGATGTCCTCTATGTCCGATGGCTTGGAAACCCTCTCCAGCGGTCGTTTGGAAAGCATTCTGGAGCGTCTCACCAGCAATGTTTTTAAAGGTGTCCTCCTTGGTGCCCTGGTCACCGCCGTGATCCAAAGCTCCTCCGCCACCACTGTTATGTGTGTGGGCTTCGTCAACGCCGGCATCATGAAGCTCAATCAGGCTGTGGGCATCATCATGGGTGCCAACATCGGTACCACTGTTACCGCCCAGCTCCTGAGTCTGGGGGATATCTCTTCCAACCATCCTCTGTTACTCCTCCTAAAGCCCTCCTCCCTGGGTCCCATCATGGCCGTCATCGGCATCATCCTCTACATTTTTCTCGGTAAGGGGACTAAGAAAACGGTGGGCCAGATCTTTCTGGGCCTGGGCCTCATCTTTATCGGTATGCGCTCCATGGAGGCCGCCGTCTCCTCTCTGCGGGATGTCCCCGCCTTTCAGGAGCTCTTCCTCTCCTTCTCCAATCCCCTTCTGGGGGTGGCTGCGGGCGCTCTGGTCACCGCAATCATCCAAAGCTCCTCCGCCTCTGTGGGCATTCTTCAGGCCCTGAGCACCACCGGCATGGTCTCCTTCAACATCGCCATGCCCCTGATCTTCGGCCAGAACATCGGTACCTGTATCACCGCCATCCTCTCCTCCATCGGTGCCAGCAAGAACGCGAAACGGACCGCCATGATGCATCTCTCCTTCAATCTGATCGGCTCCGCCTTCTTCCTGGCCCTGCTCTATGGGGCCAATGCCCTCTTTGACCTGCCCTTCTGGTCCTTGACCATGTCCCGGGGCGACATCGCCAACTTCCACCTCATCTTCAATGTGGCCTGTACCCTTCTGCTCCTCCCCTTCCACCGTCTGCTGGTAAAGCTGGTGGAAAAGCTGGTCCCTGCCGACGCCGAAAAGCAGGAAATCAATATGCTGGACGAGCGTTTTTTGGCCTCTCCCTCCCTGGCACTGGAGAAGGCCCGTGACACTGTCGTTCACATGGGCAGACTGGCCCTCTCCAACTATGAACGCTCTATCTCCATGCTGGACCGATACGACGACAAAGTCAATGAGCAGTTCCGAGAGGATGAGGCCGCTCTGGACAAGCTGGAGGTCATGCTGGACAACTATCTGGTGAAGCTCACCGACCGTGCCCTGACCACGGAGGAAAATATGCGGGTCTCGGAACTGCTTCACACCCTCTCCGACTTTGAGCGGATCGGTGACTACGCCGACAACCTCCGGGAATGCGCCGTCCTTCTGGATCAGAAGGGGGCCTCCTTCTCCGCGGAGGCCATGGAGGAGCTTAAAACCCTGACCGACGCGGTGGGAGAGATCCTGAATCTTACCCTCCGAAGCTACGAATCCCGGACCCGCTCCCTGGCCGTTCAGGTCGAGCCTCTGGAAGAGGTGGTGGACCTGATGCGGGATACCCTCCGCAACCGCCATGTGGAGCGCCTCAAAAACAATGAATGTACCGTGGAGCTGGGACTTCAGTTCCTGGAGCTGGTCATCAACCTGGAGCGGATCTCCGATCACTGCTCCGCTGTGGCCCTGTTCGTGGTGCGGGAGACCTCCCCTGCCAATGATCTGTCCAGAGAGAACACCCACGCCTATCTCCATCAGCTCCACCATTCCGATTCCCCGGAGTACACCAAGGCTTTTTCCAGCTACAAGGAAAAATATTTGAGCCGCATCCAATAAGAACGGCGCCCTCAGGACTCAGATCCCGAGGGCGTTCTCTTCTCTCTGGACTTTTTCCTCCGCCGGGGGTATGATAGGAGTACATTAAAATCTGACGAGGTGGCTTATGGGAAAAAAAGCAGTTTTGTTTGATTTGGACGGTACTCTTTGGGACGCCTCCCGTGAGGTGGCCCTCTCCTGGTCGGAGGCCTTAAAGCCCTTCGGAATCACCCTTACCGCTCAGAATGTTCAATCTGTCATGGGAAAGACCCTGTCCGAGATCGCCTCCCTTCTCTTTCCCCGCTTAGGGGAGGACGAGCAGGGGAAGATCCTGGAAAAATGCTCTGTCCGGGAGCTTGCCTATCTCCGGGACCACGGGGCCAGCCCCTTCCCCGCCTTAAGGGAGACCCTGGATCACCTCTCTCAGCGCTACGCCCTGTGCATTATCTCCAACTGTCAGGAGGGCTATATTGAGACCTTCCTGGATTGCTGTGACCTGTGGCCCTATTTTACCGACACGGAAAACGCCGGGCGGACCGGGCGGACCAAAGGGGAAAACATCCGGATGGTAATGGAGCGAAACGGCTTTGAGACCGCCCTCTATGTGGGGGATACCGCAAAAGACCAGGAGGCCGCCGCCTTCGCGGGCCTCCCCTTTCTCCATGCCGCTTACGGCTTTGGCCGGGTGGAGCATCCGGACTATGTTCTTCCCTCCCTGGCCCAGCTGCCAGAGCTGGCTCGCTCCATCCTGGGGGAATGAGAACAGGTCCCCCATTGACCAGAGTCCGCTGTAAAACGCAGCTCCATTCCCTCTCCCCCAAAATCCCTTTTCTTTTGGGGAAACACGAGCAAATATCATGCGAAAAAATGATACGGCCCGTTACAGAATCGTACTCCCGGAGGGTATATCGTTCTTTCTTTCCCTCGTATCCGGCGCAGGGCAGGATGGGGATTCTTCCCTGCTTTGTTCAGAAGGTGCTCGAAAATTTCGATGGTTCACTTTGCAAAGCAAATGATCTTTGGGTACCGGTGCCTCCCAATCTGTCACCGCT
>JAHHSE010000015.1 GCA_020025395.1 Oscillospiraceae bacterium | reverse complement strand
CCATTCCGCCTCTCCGGAACCTCCGGAACAGACAAGGGTGACCTTGTTCCTCCCGGATGAAAACGCCGTCTGGATGGAAATGGAGAAGGTCCCGGTGGAGAAGGTGGACCCGGAAAGCCTTTTGGAGGCACTGAAGGCAAAGTCAGTGCTTCCCTCAGATGTGCAGATGAATTCCGTCCAGGTATTTGGGGAGGGAGATGGAGAGGTGGATCTTTCCGATACCTTCCTTTCCGCACTCAATGGCACAGCGGGGGAGCGGATGACCATGAGCGCCATCTCCTACACCTTTTTGGAGAATTTGGGATGGAGATCCATCTACCTCACCTGTGACGGGAAATCGATTGAGACAGGACACACCATCTATGACACACCGATCACTCTTTTTTCCCTGGCAATGGTAGAGACGGAGGAAGTGGGGTATCTCAAGACGGTGACAGACAAGGCGATCACTTATGATGAGGTGGAGCTGATCTGGGTCTGGGAGGAGGAAAAGCGGGCAGAGTATGAAGCGGAGCTGAAAGCGCAGGGAGAGGATTTCTCAGAGCGCTCCTATGCAATTGTGGATTCTCAGAAGGAGGAGGATACCCTCCCGCTTCAGGAACCCAAGATCTGGCTGTTGGGAGAGTCGGGGCGGACTCCTGCTACCCTGGAGGAGCTGAGAGATAAGATGGAGAACTGGAAGGAACCGCCCCTGTTTCAAATTCAGACAGAGGACGATCAGGTGACCTGTCTGATCCAGTGGGACCCTGCGCAGCAGGGCATATAAAGGACAATCATCACCCCCTGGACAGGAGAGAACTCCTGTCCAGGGGGTGATGCTATGGGAAAAAAGGTTGACTTTTAAAAAATTGCGCCAATTTAAGGTTCCTCTAAGAAATCTATGGTACAGTATGGAGCATCAGGAAGGAATAATCCAAACTTAAAAGATACGGAGGTAAAATAAATGAAGAAAACAGCCATGGCGGCTGCACTGTCCCTGATGGTTCTGACAGGGTGTCAGGGGGAACAGCCTCTGCGCCTGGAATATATTGGAGAGCAGGCGGCCATCGCCGCAGCCAGTGAAGAGGCAGGCCTGCAAAATATGGAACTTGGGGAAGTCAGTGCGGTTTTGGCGGACCGAGAGGGAACCGAATATTATGCGGTTGCCTTCTCCACCGGAGAGGCGGACTACACTTATGATGTGGACGCACTGACCGGTGTGGTGCTTCGTGGAGATAGGACGGCCCGGGAGATTCGGGAGTCTGTCCAAGCGACCCCGATCCCGTCGGAAACATCGCCCCAAGCGGTGGGAGATCCGGCAGTCCACGAAACCGGAGGGGCGAACGACATTGGAGAGGAAAAGGCCAAAGCTATTGCTTTGGGACATTGCGGTCTGGATGCCTCACAGGTTGTCTTTTTAAAGAGTGAGATTGACTGGGAGCGGGGACAGAAGCTCTATGATGTGGAATTCTATACTCAGGACGGAATGGAGTATGACTATGAGATCGGCGCAGACGGTACCATAGTCGGCTGGGATCAGGATGCGGAACGGTATGCGCCCCCTCCAGAAACGGATCCGACCCAGTCCGCCGCCCAGGGGGATGGGGTCCTGACACGGGATCAGGCCATTGCCATTGTGCTGGAAAAGGTTCCAGGGGCCGCACAGGAGCATGTGACACAGTGTAACCTGGATTGGGAGGATGGAAGACAGATCTACGAAGGAGAACTGTTTTATCAACGGACCGAGTATGAATTTGAGGTAGACGCATACAGTGGAGCTATTTTAAGTTGGAGTACAGAAACCGACTAATTTAAAGGAGGAATTCAAATGAAAAAGACGGTAAAAACCACAGCGGCCTGCGTTCTGGCAGGAATTCTGAGCTTGGGAATGGTGGCAGGCGCCGCCAACAGCCCGGAGGAGCAAACCGCTCGCTTGAGTCCGGAGTACATCATCCAGATCGATGGTATTGCCCATAGTTTCTACAATGCTGCAGGAGGAGAGGTCCATCCTCTGGCCTATGACGGCTCCGTCTATCTGCCTGTGCGGGCCATTGGAGAGCTGATGGGTAAGAATGTGGATTGGAACGAAAACACCAGGACTGTGACCATTTCCGGTGTTCGAACCACCGATAAGGAAATCAGGACCCTGGCGGACTTGGATGCAAAGGCGGAGCTCGTCACCGTCTCTGTCCGTCCGGACTTTCAAATTGTGGTGGAGGGGGATACGAAGACCTTCTATAATGCCAACGGTAAAATCGTTTATCCGCTGCTCTATCAGGGAAGCACCTATCTGCCCATCCGAGCTGTGGGTCAGCTGATGGGCAAGGATGTGAGCTGGGACGGAAAGACCCAGACCGTTTCTATCACCGGCGGAAACCTGGTCACTGATGCAGACTCCTTTGGCGGCAACGGTACATCCAATCACAATCAGTCCTCCGAAAACGGTTTGATTGGGCTGGAAAAAGCCAAGGAGATCGCCTTGCAGCATGTCGGCCTCGCTGCCAATCAGGTCACTTTCTCCAAGGGAAAGCTGGACTGGGAAGACGGGATTCAGATTTATGAGATCGAGTTTTATACTACGACCAGGGAATATGACTATGAGGTCAATGCTGCTACCGGAAAGATCCTGAGCTATGACTACGACGCCGAAAGCTATGTCCCCCCGGCTGCAAACAACCATGAGATCACTGCGGATAAGGCCAAGGAGATCGCACTCAAGCAGGTCAGCGGAGCGGCTGCCGCAAATATCCGCAGCTGCAAGCTGGACAGGGAGGATGGAAGAGCCATCTATGAAGTGGAACTGGTTTATAACGAGATGAAGTATGAGTTTGAGATTGATGCCGGCAATGGCAGTCTCCTCTCTCAGGATGTGGAATCCGTCTACGATTGAGGAACAAACAAAGACAGTCGGCCCATTTTATGGGCGGACTGTCTTTCCGTGGAAGGAGGAGGGGCGTATATGCGCTTACTGATTGCGGAAGATGAACAGGATCTCAACCGTCTCCTGGCAAAGGCCCTTCGGAAAGAGGGGTATGTGGTAGATGCCTGCCTGGATGGAGAAGAGGCCGCAGACTGTCTCCTTGGGGCACGGTATGACGGTATTATTTTGGATGTGATGATGCCCAAAAAAGACGGCCATCAGGTTTTGAGAGAGATACGGAATCACGGCGATCAAACCCCGGTTCTCTTTCTTACCGCAAGGGACAGCGTGACAGACCGGGTCCAGGGTTTGGATTTGGGGGCGGACGATTACCTGATTAAGCCCTTTGATTTTGATGAGCTTCTGGCCAGAGTCCGGGCGCTGACCCGCCGGGCGGGAAGTGAGAAAAAAACCCTTCTCACTCTGGCAGATTTAACCGTGGACACCGTTCGGCATACTGCGATCCGGGATGGGGTGATGCTGGATCTCTCCGCCAAGGAGTACGCTCTTTTGGAGTATCTCATCAGCCGTCCGGGTGCGGTCATCAGCCGACAGCAGATTGAAAACAGCCTTTGGAGCTACGATTACAGCGGCGGCTCCAATGTTGTGGATGTGTATATCAGCTATCTGAGAAAAAAACTGGATGGAAATCGGGAAAAGAAGCTTCTTCATACCGTGCGGGGAGCAGGCTGGACCCTGCGGGAGGAGGGATGAAAAAACGATGGTCTCTTAAAATCCGGCTGACGCTTTGGATCACCTTTCTGATGACCGTTATGGCTGCTCTGGTGGGGGGGATCATACTTTTCATCAGCAGCCGGGTCTCTATTCAGGATGCTCATGCGGCTCTGGCACAGGCTATGGGAGAGAATCTGATGGAGGTGACGGAAAACAATGGCGCTCCCTCTTTCGGCCAAAACTTTCAATTTTATCGAAACGGGGTTTATCTTCTGGTGTACAACCAGTCCGGCGCCCTCCTTGCGGGACAGCCTCCTTTGGGGTTTTCCACCGAAATCCCCTTTGAAAACGGTCTTTCCAGACTGGAAAGCTGCGGAGATGAGCATTTTTATGTTTTGGATGTCCACCGTCCTTTTAACTGGGAGAAGGGGGTGTGGATACGGGCGGTCAGTGCCGCATCAGGCAGCCGGGAGCTGGTGCTGCACACCTTGAACATCATGCTGATGGCGTTTCCCTTTTTGATTGCCTTGGGGGCGGCGGGGAGCTATCTGCTGGCACGCCGCGCCCTCCGGCCCATTGAAAGAATCACTGCCACAGCGGATGAGATCGGGGCGGGGGTGGATCTATCCCGGCGTATCGGACTTCCGGAAAATGGGGATGAGATCTGTCGGCTTGGAGCGGTATTTGATGGGATGCTGGCCCGGCTGGAGACGGCCTTTGAGGAGGAGAGCCGCTTTGCGGCGGATGCCTCCCACGAGCTTCGGACCCCCCTCTCCGTGATTCTCACCCAATGCGAGTACAGCAAACGCCACGGAGAGGAGCTGGAGGAGTACCAAGAAGCCCTGGAAGTCATAGACCGTCAGGCCCATCGTATGAGGCATCTGGTGGAGGAATTACTGAATATGACCCGTTTGGCGCAGGGGACCCAGCGACTGGAACTGGAGGATACCAATCTCTCCGAACTCACAGAGGCGGTTTGCGGGGATTTGAGTATGGAGAAGGGGATCTCCCTGTTTGTAGATGTGGAACCGGGACTCTTTGTCCGTGTGGATCATGGACTCTATCATCGACTCCTACAGAATCTGTTGGAAAATGGAGTCAAGTACGGTAAAGAGGGGGGCCGCCTCTGGGTGGGTCTGCACAAAGAGAATGAGGAGGCGGTCCTCACCGTCAAGGATGACGGGGTGGGAATCAGCCCGGAACAGCAGGAAAAAATCTGGCGCAGATTCTATCAGGTGGACCCGGCCAGAAGCCGGCAGAAGGGGGCCGGCCTGGGCTTGGCGCTGGTGCGGCAGATCGCCGCACTGCTCCAAGGCAGGGTAGAGTTGGAAAGCGCTCTGGGAGAGGGATCTCTGTTTACTGTGATCCTTCCTTTAGGAAAGGAATAAAAAGGACCTCAGATTCGGGAAACAGCCGGATCTGGGGCCTTTTTGTCTAATTATAAACAAAGTCTAGCCAAGCGTCTGGGAAAGGTGTAAAATGGAAAAGCGTAAAACCGCCTCCCGATGGAGGTAGGATAGTGTCCATTCACAGAAAAAGGAGATCAAGTATGAACGAGAAGGAAATCGCCGAACTGCGCCGACGCTTTCGCTCGGAGAAAAGCAACATTACATCCATTCGGGGCTGCTTTGTCAATGAGGGCCGTGAGATCGTCAGTCAGTTTAACCAGTCCCTTGGCTTGATGGGACAGGACGATACGGAGTTGATTCTCACCACCATTCGGAAAACGCTTTCCGGACGGGTGGGAAAGAATCTGATCGATATTGAATTTGCGACCAGTCAGGTGGCGGAGGGGGCGGAGCATAAGCTGCTGATGGCCTTGCGGGATTCTAAGCTGGAGGAGGAAGAGGCGGTACAGGGTCTTTATGAGAAGATCATCTCCTCTCTGGAAATCGAGGGAAGCTACCTGATTCTGTTGGTCTATGATGCTTATGATGTCCCATTCCGCGCCAGGGATGGGGAGGAACAGGCAGAGGGATCGGAGGAAGTCTATCGGTATCTGCTGTGCAGCATCTGCCCAGTCAGGCTGACAAAGCCCGCCCTCAGCTATGCGGCGGAGCGAAATCAGTTTGATCATCTTAAGGTGGATTGGGTGGTCTCCGCTCCGGAGGTAGGCTTTCTCTTTCCCGCCTTCGATGAGCGGAGTACCAATCTCTATGGAGCATTGTACTATACGAAAAACGCCTCTGAGAGTCAGGATGCCCTCATCGATTCCCTCTTCCATACGAAACCGCCCATGCCTGCCGAAATCCAGAAGGAGGTCTTTCGCTCTGTATTGAGCGAAACCCTGATGGATGCGGAGGAATGCAGCTATGATGTGGTCCAGGCGGTGCAGGGAGAGCTGTGCGACATGATTGCGGAGCATAAGGAGAGCAAGGTCCCAGAGCCCCTGCTGATTAACAAGGGAACGGTGAAGAGGATTCTTTCCTCCTGCGGAATCGATTCCGATAAAATGATTAACTTTGAGGATCGATATGACGATGCCTTCGGGGCAGAGACCACCCTCAGCCCCGGCAATCTGGTGGATCCGAAACAGATCGAGGTTTGTACTCCGGATGTGAGGATCCAGATTTCTCCTCAGCGTGGTGACCTCATTCAGACCCGGATTCTGGATGGGGTGAAATACATTCTCATTCGTGCCGACGACGGGGTAGAGGTAGATGGGATCAATATTGAGATTGATTAAGGCAAGGGGCTGGCGCAAAGGAAAATTCCTTCGCTGCACCAGGTGGTGCAGCGAAGGATGGGAGGAAAGAAGATTACAGTTTCCCGGTTTTACAGCAGATCTTTAAGGTACAATTGGGACAGTCGGCTTTTCTGGCGGTGCAGACGGCCCGTCCATGGAGGACCAGGCGATGACAAAAGTCATTGGATTCCTCAGGGGGGAGGACCTTCCGCAGCTGCGTCTCCACCTTTCCGGGATCTTTGGTTCCGTCGGTCAGGCCGAGCCGCCCGGAGATTCGGATACAGTGGGTGTCTGCGATGACCACTCCGGGCATATGGTGGACATCTCCCAGGATGAGATTGGCGGTTTTCCTTCCTACACCGGGCAGCCTGAGCAGGTCTTCCATGGTTGCGGGAACCTTTCCTCCATAGTCCTGAAGGAGCATCTGTGCGGCCAGGACAATATCCCTGGCTTTCGCCCGGAAAAATCCTGTGGAGTGAATGTAATCAGCCACTTCCTCCACCTGGGCCTGTGCCAGGGATTCCAGAGTGGGAAAGCGGGCAAATAGGGCGGGGGTAACCAGATTGACCCGGGCATCGGTACATTGGGCGGAGAGTCGAACGGCGAAGAGCAGTTCGTAATCTTTCTCATATTCTAGGGAGCAGATCCCATCAGGATAGGCCTCTTTTAAAAGATCTACCGCCATTCGGGCGCGCTCTTTCTTTGTCATGGCAATCACCTCTATGTGTCATCATACCATACAAAGATGCAAATTTCGAGTCCTGATTTTCAATCGGCGCATTGTATTTCATGGAAGAATCAGCTATAATAACATTTAAAAATACATCTTCAAGAGGGATGAAGCATGGAAAGGGGAGTTTCCTATGGTGAAAGAACAGATAGATTTCCTGACTGAATGGGACCCGGAACTGGGGAAGACGGTTCGGGCGGAATATGATCGGCAGAGACGAAATATCGAGCTGATTGCCTCTGAGAATATTGTCAGCGAAGCGGTGTTGGCTGCGGCGGGGACGGTTCTCACCAATAAGTATGCGGAGGGATACCCCGGTAAGCGCTACTATGGGGGATGCCAGTATGTGGATGTGGTGGAGGATCTGGCCAGAGACAGGGCCAAGCGTCTGTTTGGGGCGGAATATGTCAATGTTCAGCCCCATTCCGGTGCCCAGGCCAACTACGCGGTCTATTCGGCCCTCTGTAATCCCGGTGATACGGTATTGGGGATGGACTTGTCCAATGGCGGACACCTGACCCACGGCAGTCCGGTGAATTTCTCCGGAAAAAACTATCACATCATCTCCTATGGTGTCAATGAGGCGGGATGGATCGACTATGACCAGCTTCGTGATTTGGCGAAGCAGCATAGGCCGAAGATGATTCTGGCCGGAGCCTCCGCCTATCCCCGGATCATCGATTTCAGGATTTTTTCTCAGATTGCCCAGGAGGTTGGAGCCTATCTTTTCGTGGATATGGCTCACATTGCGGGCCTGGTGGCGGCGGGGCTGCATCCCAGCCCCATTCCCTATGCGGATGTGGTGACCACCACGACCCATAAGACCCTTCGAGGCCCCAGAGGGGGGATGATCCTCTGCCGGGAGGAGCTGGGAAAGAAAATCGACTCCGCTATCTTCCCCGGAAGCCAGGGAGGCCCCCTGGAGCATATTATCGCCGCAAAAGCAGTGGCCTTTGGGGAGGCGTTAAAGCCTGAATTCAAGACTTATCAGGCCCAGATTCTGAAAAATGCCAAGGCGCTGGCGGAGAGCCTGATGGAAAGCGGCTTTGATCTGGTTTCCGGCGGAACGGACAACCATCTGATGCTGGTGGATCTTCGGAAGGCGAAGATCACCGGCAGGGAGATGGAGCGCCGTCTGGATGAGGTCAACATTACGGTGAATAAAAACGCCATTCCCAACGACCCGGAGAAGCCCTTTGTGACCAGTGGGATCCGAGTGGGGACACCGGCTGTCACCACCCGCGGCTTCCGTGAGGAGGACTGTGCCCTGGTGGGAAAGCTGATTTGGCAGACTGCCACTGAATTTGAAAGCAGGGCGGAGGAAATCCGGGCTCAGGCAGAACAGCTCACCAGCCAATATCCCATTTACGAATAAATGAGGGGAGGCAGGACCCGCCCTGCCTCCCCCTTTTACAGGCAAGAGAGAATGGACGCAGATGAAGGAGGGGATACCCATGGAAAGCAGACCGTTGGCGGATGAGATTCGGCCCCAAAGTCTGGACGATGTGGTGGGGCAGACCCACATTTTGGGGCGGGATGGGCTGCTTCGCCGTATGATTGAAAGCGGAACCATTCCAAATCTGGTCTTCTATGGCCCCTCTGGCACAGGAAAGACCACAGTAGCAAACCTCATCGCCCGGCGCTCCGGCCGGGCACTGCGCTGGCTCAATGCAACCACAGCCTCTCTGGCAGATGTGAAAAATGTGATGGCGGATGTAGGGACTATGCTGGCTCCAAACGGGATTCTCCTCTATCTGGATGAGATTCAATACTTCAACAAAAAACAGCAGCAATCCTTACTGGAGGTGATGGAGGGAGGGCAGGTTACCCTCATTGCCTCCACCACGGAGAACCCTTATTTTTATGTCTACAACGCGCTCCTCTCCCGGTCCAGTGTTTTCGAGTTCAAGCCCATCTCGGCGGAAGAGGCCATACCGGCCATTGAGCGTGGATTTCATCTGATGGAGGAGCGTTTGGGAGAGAAAGTGGACCTGGAGGAAGGGGTAATCCCACACATCGCCTCCGCCTGTGGAGGGGATGTGCGGAAGGCCTTGAATGCGGTGGAGGTCCTGGTGTCTGGCGGAGTGCGTCAGGAGGGAAGACGGAAGGTAACCCTTCAGGATGCCAAAATGGCGGTCTCCCGATCCGCCATGCGGTATGACCGGGAGGGGGATGACCACTATGACATTCTCTCAGCCCTGCAAAAATCCATTCGAGGCTCTGACCCGGATGGGGCCTGTCATTATCTGGCCCGGCTTTTGGAGGCGGGGGATTTAATCTCCGCCTGCCGCCGCCTGATGGTGATTGCCTGCGAGGATGTGGGACTGGCCTATCCTCAGATCATTCCCATTGTCAAAGCCTGTGTGGATGCCGCCAATATGCTGGGTCTGCCTGAGGCCCGTATCCCTCTTGCGGATGCCGCAGTCCTGATGGCCACCAGTCCCAAGTCCAACTCGGCTTATCTGGCCATCAATTTGGCGATGGAGGATGTGCGGGGAGGGAAGACCGGCCCCATTCCCCGCCAGCTTCAAAATAAGCATTTGGACAGCAGCGGTCTGGAGAGGGAGCAGGGGTATCTGTATCCCCATGACTTCCCGGACCATTGGGTCAGACAGCAATATCTTCCTGACCCCTTGGCGGGTCGCCGGTATTATGAGTATGGAACCAACAAGACGGAGCAGGCCGCAAAGACCTACTGGGAGCGAATCAAAGGGGATTGAAACGGCTAGGCCTTTGGAATCTGTGAGAGAAGGAACCATTAGGGGGTGTATATACTGACCGCACCCACTTTTTCACAGCCCGGCGGCGCATAATCCCAGCGATCGATCCGGCCCTGCGTCTGGAAATAGTGCAGGGGGGCGGGTTCTTCCGATGGGGGCAGAATCCCGATCACCAGGAGTTTGATCTTCATCCGTTCCGGAAGAATGGATTTGAGGTAAACAGAGACTCGCTGACCCTCCTGAAGATCCGGACGGAGTTCTGCCAGACCGGAGAGATTGGGGGTCAGCTCCACAAAGGCCCCATACTCCTTCACCCCTCGGATAATACCGGGGACCGTCATACCGGGAGAAAAAATCTGCGCATTCTCTTGCCAGGAGCCTAAAAGCTCCTTATGGCTGAGATACAGCCGACCCAAAGATCGGTCTATTTCGGTGACCACCACAAAGATCTCCTGATTGCAGGAGAATCGCTGATTGGGGTGGGGAATTCGGGAGATTGAGATGTTCTCAATGCCCAGCATGGAAGGCAGTCCGCAGCCCAGGTCCACAAAGGCCCCAAAAGGCTCCAGATGGGTGACTGTGGCGGGGAGGATATCTCCGGGCTGAACGGTGTTCAAGAGAGAGCGAAGGGCGGCTTCCTGAGCCTTCTTTCGGGAAAGGAGCAGAGTTCCATCCGCCTGGATTCCGGTGATCAGAGCGCTGACCGGACGCCCTACCCGGGAGAGCAGGGCGATTTCCCGTGTGGTACCCTCGGAAATCCCCATGGCACCTTCCTCTCTTGGGATAATTCCTATAAAGTTATTTAGCTTTACAATGATAGCGTGGTCAGGTGTACAGAGCATGGCGGTTCCCTCCACCACACAATGGGCTTCCTGTGCCTGTTTCAGGGCATCCAGGCTGGCGCAGTGAGCCAGATTGGCAGGGGTGGACAGGAGTCGGCCTTCGGGCCAATAATGCATCTTCAAACGAACCAATCCTTTCTTTTCTATCAAGCGGCATCTATACCACTATATGCAAAAGGGAAAAGGAATTTCCAATTTGGGGGTTTATATGGACATTCGACAGGGTGATATCCTGCATATGAAGAAAGCGCATCCCTGTGGCAGCAAGGACTGGGTGGTTCTGCGGGTAGGGATGGATTTTAAGCTGAAATGTCAAGGATGCGGTCGTGAGGTAATGCTTCCCCGCTCCAAGGCGGAAAAAAACATGAAGAGCGTCACACGAGACCAGGCAGAAAGATAAGAAATCCGACAAGGAAAAAACCTTGTCGGATTTCTTTTTTATTCATCGGCCTGGTTTGACTTTTTTTGGAAACACAGAGCGTTATAATATGGATATTGCGGAGGGGGGACGAAGGTGTGACAGTCTATTTAGACAGTCTGTTTTTACTCAATTTTATCATAGATTACCTATTGCTTCTGGTAACAGCCAAGGCAGCGGGGGAGAGCCATAGGCGGGTCCGGTTGATGGCTGGGGCGGGGATTGGAGCCAGCCTGTCCGCCTTGGTTTTCCTGCCGGGATTTCAATGGCTTCTTCATCCGGCTTGCAAGGTGGCGGGAGGAGCCTTGATGGTGGTTGCCGCCTATGGAGGAAGCCCTCATCTGCTGCGGATGGGGCTTTTGTTTTTTGCCTTTTCCTGTGCTTTGGGGGGCGGTGTCCTTCTGATTGGCCTTCTGACTGGACGGGGTTTGACCTTCCAAAATGGGATATTGGCCACCAGTATGGATTTAAAGCTGGTTTTGTTGTCTGCTGCCATCTGTTATCTGGTACTTACTTTGCTTTTTCGAAGAACGGGACGGCATACAGGAAGGGAACTGGAACCGACTGTGGTGGAGATTGAGGGAAAGCGGATCCTGCTCACCACTCTGCACGATACCGGAAATACCTTGACCGACCCGGCCACTGGTCGCCCTGTCCTGGTGGCGGAGGGGGAGCGAATGCGGGATCTGCTCCCCAGGCAGATTTGGAGCAGTTTGCGGGACCCTGCTGCCGCTATGGAGCAATGTGCCGGGGAGGATTTTGGGCATCGACTGAGGTTGATTCCCTATCGGGCGGTTGGAATTGACTGCGGTTTTATGTTGGCGGTGCGGGCTGATCGAGTTTCCGTAGGAAGGCGGGAATATGGCGGGTTATTGGTCGCACTTTCTCCCACACCGGTCTCGGATGGCGGAGGATATGGCGCATTGTTTGGAGGTTGAAGGATGAAAATCTGGACATGGATACAAAAGCAGCTGTCAAAATGGGGAATTCTCTCTCCGGGAAAGATCATGTATATCGGAGGGAGCGACACCCTGCCCCCCCCTCTCTCCCGAGGAGAGGAGAGCGAGATGCTGGAGCGGCTCAATGCGGGGGACCCGGATGCCAAGGCAGCCCTGATTGAGCATAATCTGCGGCTGGTGGTCTATATCTCAAGACGGTTTGAGAATACAGGGGTTGGGATTGAGGACCTCATCTCAATTGGCACCATTGGCCTCATCAAAGCGGTGGGAACCTTCCAACCTTCCAAAAATATCAAGCTGGCGACTTATGCTTCCCGCTGTATTGAAAATGAAATCCTCATGCATCTGCGGAAAACCTCTCAGCTCAAAAGCGAGGTCTCCTTTGATGAACCGCTGAACACGGATTGGGATGGAAATGAACTGCTCCTCTCTGATATTCTGGGGACGGACAGTGATCTCATCATGCGTCCCATCGAGGCGGATGTAGACCGAAAGCTTCTGTTTGATGCCTTGGAAAAGCTGGAAGAGCGGGAAAAGCGGATCATTGTGATGCGTTTTGGACTGGATGGTCGTCCGGAGCGTACGCAAAAGGAAGTGGCGGACTGTATGGGTATCTCTCAATCCTATATTTCCCGGCTGGAAAAGAGGATTATCGCCCGACTGAAAAAGGAGATTTTGAAAATGGCATAAAAAGGCTGCCGAAAAAGTCAAAGACTTTTTCGGCAGCCCGAGCGTTGCAGAATACACTTCTGCAACGCTCTTTTCAGTTTCCACGGTTCTTTTCATATAGGATGCGAAGCCCGTCCAGCATCAGGGTATCATCGCAGATGATCTTGCGCCTGCAATAGGGGGCGATCCGTCCAATCAGCCCCCCCGTGGCCACCACAGAGGCGACGGTCTCCCCCAACTCCTCCTCCACCCGATCAATGAGACCATCAATCATGGCGGCGTGTCCGTAAATGGCGCCTACCTGCATACATTGGATGGTATTGGAACAGATGACCTTGGGTGGGGCATCCAGATCAATGCGGGGCAGCTGGCTGGTACGGGTGGCCAGGGTATCCACGGAGAGGCGGGGGCCAGCCATGATAGCTCCGCCCAAGAACCGACCCTGCCCGTCCAATACGGACATGGTGTTTGCGGTTCCAATATCGAAAATGATGATCGGCTTCGGGTATTTTGCAAGAGCAGCCACAGCGTCTACCACCAGGTCGGCCCCCAGCTGGGCCGGGTTATCGATTTTGATATTGAGTCCGGTTTTGATCCCGGCCCCTACCACCAGGGGTCTTTTTTTGGTGACGGTTTTCACTGCGTTGCAGATGGCCTCTGTAATCTCAGAGACCACACAGGAGAGAATGGATCCCTCCACCGCCCGACGATCCACCTGATGCAAATCGAATAGATTCCGGAAAATCAAAGCGTATTCATCCTCTGTCTTGGCCCGGTCTGTTCGGACCCTGGCGGTGAATCGCAGTTTGTCATGTTCCATGCAGCCCAGAACGATATTGGTGTTTCCGGCATCGATGGCTAAGAGCATGGGTCACTCCTCCTTGTGTTATTTTGTTTCATTATATCTGTCTTTATTTTCATATGCAAGTATCAGGGTAAAATTCCATCGAATAGCGTCTATAAGTAAAAAATTTTGAGAGGGACCAGTCAGTATGATTGTCCATCGGAGGGAGATACTCTTACCATCAAGAGATGGCGGGAGGATATTCCAATGCAGGGAAAAGTGGAGATCTGTGGCGTAAATACCGCCAAGCTGAAGGTTCTGAAGAACGATGAGATCGAGGAGCTGCTCCGACGCACCAAGCAGGGAGACATGGAGGCAAGGGAGGCTCTCATCGCGGGAAATCTGCGTTTGGTGCTGTCGGTCATCCAAAAATTCTCAAACCGGGGGGAGAATGCGGATGACCTGTTTCAAGTGGGCTGTATTGGTCTCATTAAGGCCATTGATAATTTTAACATTGATTTGGATGTCCGCTTTTCCACCTATGGGGTACCCATGATTGTGGGGGAGATACGGCGATACCTCCGGGACAACAGCTCCATGCGGGTTTCCCGCTCCATGCGGGATACTGCCTATAAGGTCTTACAGGCAAAGGAGAAGTTTATGGCGGAAAATCAGCGGGAGCCAACACTGGAGGAGATTGCCAGGGCACTGGATATTAAGCGGGAGGAAGTGGTCTTTGCTCTGGATGCCATTGCGGACCCGGTGAGTCTGTATGAGCCGGTCTATTCCGATGGAGGGGATACGGTCTGCGTGATGGACCAGGTTCGGGATGACAAGAACAATGATGAGAGCTGGCTGGAACAGATCGCTTTAAAAGAGGCGATCTCCCGTCTGACCCCAAGGGAAAAACACATTCTGTCCCTGCGTTTCTTTCAAGGGAAAACCCAGATGGAAGTCTCCAGTGAGGTGGGGATCTCTCAGGCTCAGGTCTCCCGTCTGGAAAAAAACGCCATTGCTCAAATCAAAAAGAACCTGTAATGTGGGCAGCCGGCTCAGCAGTCAGGCGGGAGATGGGCATGATACACCACTTCCAGAAGGGGGCATTGCAGAAGGTCCTCTATGGTGACAAGAAATCCTCCGTCGGGATCAAGCTCATAGCCGAACTGTCGATAGGCGTACCAGACCAGATTGATACAGTGACAGCGCCGCAAGGGGGCATCCGGCTCTCTGCTCAGCAGACCGAAGGTGAGGGAGTAGGGCACCTCCGCCAGATGCTCTGCGGCATAGCGTCCAATGGCCCGCCGGGTGACGGAATCTGCGTCTCTCAGCCGCAGTATGAAAAAGGCGGGATAGCTGCGCCAATGCTCCGCCGAGCGGATAGATGAGCGGGTTCCGGGGGAGGTGGCCTCCAGGATCTGTTCTGATTTTCCATCCACTACAATCCCGGCGTGTCCATGCCGCCATCCAAAAGTGTGGACGCAGGGGGTAATGAAAATATCGCCGTCCTCCAAGGGCGGAAGGGGATGGAGGAGTCCCTCCTGCAAGCGCTCCTCCCGGAGAAAGGGTCCCCCAGGGGAACAGACCGCAGGAGCGGAAAAGGGGAGGATGTGATGGGCCGCTGCTTGGAGCAGGGCGGTCCCCGAGAGACCGAGGCAAAGAGTGATGAGAAGGGTCAGAATGCGTATTCTTATTTTTTTCGTAAAATTCCCTCCTTTTTGTACTTGGACTAGTTTGACCAATCATAAGGTTCATAAACGGAAAAGGAGGCGTGTTTTTATGGAAAGCCGTCTGGAGGACCTGCGATTAAAAGAGGTCATTGACGGGGCGGACGGGAGTCGCTACGGGTATGTGGGGGATGTGGAGCTTGACTGGGAGACCGGAAAAATCAAGGCTCTGATTATACCGGGACGGCTCCGTCTGTTCGGTCTGCTGGGGAGAGAGGAGGACATGGTGATCCCCTTGGAGGCGGTCCGCAGGTTTGGGGAGGACATCATCCTGGTAGAGCTGGGGGAGGAGCGCCGGCCCCTCCATGGGAAAAGAAAAAATGAAAAAGATCTTGCAAAACAGGGGCTGATATGATAAAATACCATAGCTGTTTATGAACAGTATTACACACGCCAGCCGGGAGGAGTCGTCCCGTGCCCTTAGGGGTGGACGAGTTTCCGAAGAACGGGGCGGAGGTAATAACAAAAAAGGAGGAACAAAACTATGGCAGTCGTATCTATGAAGCAGCTTCTGGAGGCCGGTGTCCACTTTGGTCACCAGACCCGTCGGTGGAACCCCAAAATGGCCACCTACATTTACACCGAGCGGAACGGGATTTATATCATCGATCTGCAGAAGACCGTGAAGAAGCTGGAGGAAGCTTATAACTTCGTCCGCGGCCTGGGCCAGAATGGCCAGACCCTGCTCTTTGTAGGAACCAAGAAGCAGGCTCAGGAGGCCATCAAGGAAGAGGCCGAGCGCTGTGGGATGTACTTTGTGAACGCCCGCTGGCTGGGCGGTATGCTCACCAACTTTAAGACCATGCGCGGTCGTGTGGACCGTCTGATTCAGCTGAAAAAGATGCAGGAGGACGGCACCTTTGATATGCTTCCCAAGAAGGAAGTGATGAAGCACCTGGGCGAGATTGCAAAGCTGGAGAAGTATCTCGGCGGCGTGAAGGATATGCGCAAGCTGCCCGGTGCCCTCTTTGTGGTTGACCCCCGGAAGGAGCGCAACGCCATCAATGAGGCCCGTAAGCTGCACATTCCCATTGTTGCCATCGTGGATACCAACTGCGATCCTGATGAGATCGATTATGTGATTCCCGGCAATGATGACGCCATCCGTGCCATTAAGCTGATTGCCTCCGTCATGGCAAACGCCATCCAGGAGGGCCACCAGGGCCTGGATGCCGAGGGCGAAAAGACTGTGGAGTCCGCTGCTGAATAAAACCGGAACGGTAAGGAGCGCCCGCCCGCCTGTGGCGGGGGGCGCCCTTTTTATAAAAGGAATATGGAGGAATTGAAAATGGCGTTTACTACTGCTGATGTAAAGACCCTGCGTGAGATGACCGGCGTAGGCATGATGGATTGCAAGAAGGCTCTGACTGAGTCCGACGGCGACATGGACAAGGCTGTGGAATACCTGCGGGAGAAGGGGCTGGCCGCCTCTCAAAAGAAGGCCGGCCGAATTGCCGCCGAGGGTATGGCCTATGCTGAAGTGATTGATGGCGTGGGTGTTGTGGTCGAGGTCAATGCCGAGACCGACTTTGTCGCTAAAAATGAGAAGTTCGTGGACTTTGTCAAGGGTGTGGCCCACACTGTGGCTCAGAACAAGCCCGCCAGCCTGGAGGCCCTCATGGAGTGCAAGTTTAACGGCACCGACATGACTGTGACCCAGCAGCAGCAGGAGATGGTCCTGGTCATCGGGGAAAACATCATGGTCCGCCGCTTCGCCTTCTACACCGAGGGTGTTTCCGTTCCCTACATCCATGCTGGCGGTAAGATTGGCGTGCTGGTAAACATGGAAGTGACCGGCGGGATCGATGTCACCGAGATTGGTCAGGATGTGGCCATGCAGATGGCCGCTATGAACCCCCGCTTTATGGACAAGAGCGAAGTGGGTCAGGATGTCCTGGACGAGGAAAAGAAGATCATGCTGGCCCAGATGGAGAATGACCCCAAGATGGCTGCCAAGCCTGAGAAGGTCAAGGAGGGGATTGTCCAGGGTAAGCTGGGCAAATTCTACAAGGAGAACTGCCTCCTCCAGCAGGAGTTCGTCAAGGACGGCTCCGTTTCCGTGGAGCAGTATATGGAGAACGCCGCCAAGGCTCTGGGTGGTACCGTGACCCTCAAGGCCGCTGTCCGCTTTGAGAAGGGCGAGGGCATTGAAAAAAAGCAGGAGAACTTCGCTGAGGAGATTGCTAAACTGACGAAGTAAGCGTAAATAGGCCCATCTTTCGCAAAACAATCATATGTTCCAATGAATAATGATCGATTTGAAGGCCCCAAGGAATCTGAACGGATTCCTTGGGGCCTTCTGTTTGTGCTGGAAACCCACTCATGCGCCCTCCCATCGGTCTTCGTCCCCATAAGGTTTAAAACAAATGGTAAGGTGATGTAATTCCGGTAACGGATATGGGGTTTATTCTTTCTGCGGGGGAGAAGAAAATCAGCGGGTGCTGCCTTCTTCTTTCATAATTTCCTTCCCCGTTTGGGACGGCTGTATGGCGTATTTTCCAAGGGAAGGGAGGTGCGAAAAACCCCGTCAAACAGATAGTAGGCATTTTGGACGGCGGGAGGAGTTGGAATGGAGCAGATTTCCCCAATTCCCTTGGCACCGTATGCCAGCTCGGACTGGCTTTTCTCCACGAGAATGGATCGGATGGGAGGTACCTGATCGGATCGGAGAAGCCCCAGAGAGGCATAGCTGACCTTTGGCTTTCCGTCCTCCAGAGGAAGGTCCTCTGTGAGGGAATAGCCTAGGCTCATCACTACACCGCCCTCAATCTGACCTTCAATGTTGATGGGATTGACGGCCCGCCCCACATCATGGGCGGCGATGATCTGCTTAAGTCTTCCGCAATCATCCAGCTCCACCAGATGGGTGGCATATCCATAGGCAATATGACTGATGGGATGCTCCCTCTGCGAGCCCAGTTTATCAGTGATCCCCGTATATTCCTGATGGAAATCCACCCCCTCTACCGCCCCCAGATCACGGCCCTCCAAGGCCCACCGCAGCTCGGTGGCGGCACGCCTTGCGGCCTCTCCGGTAAAGAGTGTCTGACGGGAAGCGGTGGTGTTTCCTGAATTTGGGGCATAACGGGTATCCGGTTGATCCCAGATGACCTGATCGGGAGAGAGGCGAGCCGTCTGGCAGACAATTTGCGTCAGGATGGTCCCCAGTCCCTGGCCGATACAGGCGGCAGAGGTGCGGATATGGACCTTACCCTTTTCTACATGGAGGGTGACCCGGCCAGTATCCGGGACTCCAACCCCCAGGCCGGAGTTTTTCATGGCACAGGCGATTCCCATTTTTGGATTGGCCTCATAATAAGGGCGTACTGCGTCCAGGGTTTCCACCAGGGCTGTGCTGGGATCAGCGATTTGGCCGTTGGGAAGGGCCTGTCCCGGACGGATGGCATTTCGATATCGGATTTCAAAGGGAGAGATACCCACCTGTTCCGCCAACAGGTTCAGATTGCATTCGGTGGCAAAACAGCTCTGTGGAACACCAAAGCCCCGAAAGGCTCCGCAGGGGGGGTTGTTGGTATAATAGGCCTTTCCCTCAATCTCGATATTTTCATAATGATAGGGACCGGAGGCGTGGGTACAGGCACGCTGGAGCACGGGTCCGCCCAATGAAGCGAAGGCTCCGCTGTCGGTGAGCAGAAGGGCCTTCATGGCAGTAAGCATTCCGTTTTCATCACAGCCGGTGGTGACTTCGATTTCAAATCCATGACGCTTTGGGTGACAGAGGATGGATTCAGCCCGACTCATCCGAACCTTGACCGCCCGCCCGGCAGCCAGGGCCAGAATAGCGGCATGATGCTGGACGCTCATGTCCTCCTTGCCTCCAAAGCCTCCTCCAACCAGACGGGCAATGACCCGGACCTGTTCCGGGCGGAGACCGGTGGCCTCGGCACATTCCCGGCGGGTTTGATAGATTCCCTGGTCCGCAGACCAGATGACCACCCCGAACTCATCCGGGGCGGCAATCGCGCATTCCGGTTCTAAAAAGGCGTGTTCTGTTGGAGGCGTGTGGTAGTGGGTGGTCACGGTATATTTGGAGGCCTTTAAAGCGGCGTCAGCATCACCGCGAAGCAGGTGTTCGTGAGAGAGAAGATTGCCGCCCTCCTGAATCAATGGAGCATCTTCCGCCATAGCCTCCCAGACAGAGAGAACAGGAGGGAGGACCTGATACTGGATACTGACCAGAGATTTGGCCTTTTCCAAAATCTCCTCTGTCTCCGCGGCGAGAAGGACGATGGGATCGCCCCGATAATGCACCTCTCCTCCCACGGGGACCAGGACCCACTGATCCTTTTTCAAATGCCCCACCTTGGGGGTCCCCGGCAGATCGGCTGCGGTCAGGACACAGATTACCCCGGGAAGCGCTCTGGCCTGAGAGGTGTCAATGGATTGTATCACTGCCCTGGGATGCGCGGAGCGGACCGCACCTCCGTAAATCATGCCGGGAAGCCGGATATCATCCGTATATTTGGCAATACCAATGGTTTTTGAGGGGCCGTCGATACGGGGGAGATTTTCGCCTACGTTGCCAGTAAAGGATGGGGCGGGG
>JAHHSE010000149.1 GCA_020025395.1 Oscillospiraceae bacterium | reverse complement strand
GGATGAGCTTGCCGATGATCACATTCTCCTTCAGGCCCAGCAGGTGGTCCACCTTGCCCTTGATAGCGGCTTCGGTGAGGACCTTTGTGGTCTCCTGGAAGGAGGCGGCGGACAGGAAGGACTCGGTGGCCAGAGAGGCCTTGGTGATTCCCATCAGCAGACGGGTGCAGGTAGGGAGCTGAAGCTCCATGCCGTCCCTGGTCTCACCCGCATCTATGCGGGCCTGAACGGCGGCCTTGGCATCCTCAAACTCCAGCAGCTCCACGGTGGCCCCGGAGAGCAGGGTGCTGTCTCCCGCCTCCTCCACCCGGACCTTCCGCATCATCTGGCGGACGATGACCTCAATGTGCTTGTCATTGATGTCAACGCCCTGCTGGCGGTAAGGCTTCTGGACCTCCTGAATGAGGTAATCGTGGACGGCGGATACCCCGCGGACCCGAAGGACATCCTGGGGATAGAGGGCGCCGTCGGTCAGCTCCGCTCCCTTCTCCACCAGCTGTCCGTTTTTGACCCGGATTCCGGCGGAATAGGGAATGGCATAGGTGACCACCTCGCCGTCGTTGGCGGTGATGGTGACATTGCAGACGGTGTTCCGCTTGGTCTCCTCGGTGGAGACCCGGCCGGAGATCTCGGCCAGCTGGGCCATCTTCTTGGGACGGCGGGCCTCAAACAGCTCTTCCACGCGGGGAAGACCCTGAGTGATGTCACCGCCGGCCACGCCTCCGGTGTGGAAGGTCCGCATGGTCAGCTGGGTGCCGGGCTCACCGATGGACTGGGCGGCGATGATGCCGACCGCCTCGCCGGGGCCGACCTCCTCGCCGATGGCCAGGTTCAGGCCGTAGCACTTGGCGCATACGCCGCTGCGTGCCTTGCAATCCAGAACGGAACGGACCTTGACGGAGAAGATCCCGTGCTCCTCCAGCGTCTGGGCATCCTCCGGCATAAGCATGGTATCTCTGGTGTAAAGGACCTCACCGGTCTTGGGATCCACCACATCGTCGGTGGGATAGCGGCCCTTGAGGCGCTCGGCAAAGGTCTCGATGACCTGACCGTTCTCGCTGATCTCGGAGACCGTGATTCCCTCGTGGGTGCCGCAGTCATGCTCCCGAATGATGACCTCCTGGGCCACATCCACCATACGGCGGGTCAGATAACCGGAGTCTGCGGTACGCAGAGCGGTATCGGCCATGCCCTTTCGGGCGCCTCTGGAGGAGATGAAGTATTCCAGCACGGAGAGGCCTTCCCGGAAGTTGGACTTGATGGGAATTTCGATGGTGCGTCCGGAGGTATCCGCCATCAGACCGCGCATACCGGCCAGCTGACGGATCTGGGCGGAGCTGCCGCGGGCACCGGAATCCGCCATCATCCAGATGGGGTTGTACCGGTCCAGGTTGGCCATCAGGGCGTTGGTCACATCCTTGGTGGTCTGCTCCCAGGCGGTGACGGCCAGACGATAGCGCTCGTCGTTGGTGATGAAGCCGCGCTTGTACTGACGCTCGATTTTTACGATCTCCTGCTCGGTCTTCCGAATGAGCTGATCCTTCTCCGGAGGGATGGTCATATCATAGATGGAGACGGTCAGCGCTCCGCGCGTGGAGAACCTGTAGCCTCTGGCCTTAATGGTGTCCAGCACCTCGGCGGACCTGGTAAAGCCATGCTTGGTAATGCACTTGTCAATGATTTTGCCCAGCTGCTTCTTGCCGCAGACAAAGTTGATTTCCGGCTCAAAGGCCTGATCCGGGTCCTTCCGGTCCACAAAGCCCAGGTCCTGGGGAATGCCCTCGTTGAAGATCAGCCGTCCCACTGTGGTGCGGACCAGCTTGGTGGCGCTCTCACCGTTTACCTCAGCCTCTCTGCGGACCAGGATGGGAATATGAAGCTCCAGCTCCCCTTCGTCATAGGCCAGCTTGGCCTCGTCATCGGAGGAAAAGACCGGGAAGATCTCGGTGGGCAGAGCCTGCCCGGCGGCCAGAGCCTCTCTGGCCAGGTAGCCGGTGGTGGCCCGATAGGGCAGATAGCCGTGATCCTCGTCCCGAACCCAGAGGCGCTCCTCCGGCCGGACGGCACCGGAGTCCACCGCCTGAACGGCCTCCTCCAACGTCTCATAGGTTCGCTCCGGATCGTTGTCCGCATCCTTTTCATAGGTGAGGTAGTAGGAGCCAAGGACCATATCCTGGGTAGGCACGGCCACAGGTCCGCCGTCCTGGGGACGGAGGAGGTTGTTGGCGGAGAGCATCAGAATGCGGGCCTCCGCCTGGGCCTCTGCGGAGAGGGGCACATGGACCGCCATCTGGTCGCCGTCAAAGTCGGCGTTGAAGGCGGTACACACCAGGGGGTGAAGCTTGATGGCCCTGCCTTCCACCAGGACAGGCTCGAAGGCCTGAATGCCCAGGCGGTGAAGGGTAGGGGCGCGGTTGAGCATGACGGGGTGATCCTTGATGATGAAATCCAGGGCGTCCCAGACTTCGGTGCGGCCCTTATCCACCATTTTCTTGGCGGACTTAATGTTGTTGGCCAGGCCGTCCTCCACCAGCTTTTTCATCACGAAGGGGCGGAAAAGCTCAATGGCCATTTCCTTGGGCAGACCGCACTGATAGATTTTCAGCTCAGGACCCACCACGATAACGGAACGGCCGGAGTAGTCCACCCGCTTGCCCAGCAGGTTCTGACGGAACCGGCCCTGCTTGCCCTTCAGCATATCGGAGAGGGATTTGAGGGCCCGGTTGTTGGCTCCGGTCACCGCCCGGCCTCTCCGACCGTTGTCGATGAGGGCGTCCACCGCCTCCTGAAGCATCCGCTTCTCGTTGCGAACGATGATATCGGGGGCGTTGAGCTGGATCAGCCTCTTCAGACGGTTGTTTCGGTTGATGACCCGGCGGTAGAGATCGTTCAGGTCAGAGGTAGCAAACCGTCCGCCATCCAACTGAACCATGGGACGGATCTCCGGGGGGATGACAGGCAGGACATCGATAATCATCCACTCCGGCTTGTTGCCGGAGAGCCGGAAGGCATCCACCACCTCCAGCCGCTTGACGATGCGGGCCTTCTTCTGGCCGGAGGCATCCTTCAGCTCGGCCCGGAGCTGATTGGACATCTGCTCCAGGTCCAGCTGCTGGAGGAGCT
>JAHHSE010000148.1 GCA_020025395.1 Oscillospiraceae bacterium | reverse complement strand
ACACGATAAGAATAACCCAAAAATAAGACTAAATCGTGACCGTCCTATGAACAAATTGTAAATGATGCCGGAAAAAAAGAAAGAAAATCGGTCAAAAAGAAAGAAAATCTTAAAAAGGACTTAAGAAAAACGGAAACGGACACCATTTGAGGGGGAAGAAAATTTTGGGGAAGAGGTGTGAGGGTTCGATTCGGCAAAATTCACCCTTTATAATTAAAAAAGAAGCTGTTACAATAGATGATTGGAAATTATGTGGAAGTGAGGCGGATGACCGTGAAGATCGGGTTTGACAATGGAAAATATCTGGATACCCAATCGGTACACATCAAGCAGAGGATCGGACAGTTTGGGGGGAAGCTCTATCTGGAGTTCGGGGGAAAGCTCTTTGACGATTTTCACGCGGCCAGGGTGCTTCCCGGTTTTGAGCCGGACAGCAAGATCCGAATGCTCATGCAGCTGAAGGACCAGGCCGAGGTGGTCATCGCCATCGGGGCTGCCGACATTGAAAAAAACCGGGTCCGGGGGGATTTGGGGATCACCTATGATACCGATGTCCTCCGTCTCATCGACGCCTTCCGAAGCATGGATCTTCTGGTCAGCGGCGTGGTCATCACCTGCTACGCCGGACAGGCCGCCGCCGACGCCTTCCGCAACCGTCTGGAGCGCTTGGGGATCAAGGTCAGCCTGCACTATCCCATCCAGGGCTACCCCCACAACCTGCCCCTTATCGTCAGCGAGGACGGATTTGGAAAAAATCAGTTTATAGAGACGGAGCGCCCCCTGGTGGTGGTCACCGCCCCCGGTCCGGGCAGCGGAAAAATGGCGGTCTGCCTCTCCCAGCTCTACCATGAGCATCAGCGGGGGGTCAAGGCGGGATACGCCAAGTTCGAGACCTTCCCCATCTGGAATCTTCCCCTGAAGCATCCGGTCAATCTGGCCTATGAGGCCGCCACCGCAGATCTTGCGGATGTGAATATGATTGACCCCTTCCACCTGGCCGCCTACGGGGAGACCACAGTGAACTACAACCGGGATGTGGAGGTCTTTCCCATCCTCTCCGCCATCTTTGAGACCATCATTGGGGCGTGTCCCTACAAGTCCCCCACAGACATGGGAGTAAATATGGTGGGCTTCTGTATTGTGGATGATGAGGTGGTCCGGGAGGCCGCCAAGCAGGAGATCGTCCGCCGATATTATGAGGCCCTGTCGGAGCGCCGTCTGGGGCGGGGGAGCGATGAAACGGTCTATAAGCTGGAGCTTTTGATGAAGCAGGTTCGGGTGGATGCCTCCATCCGGCCGGTGGTGGGGGCCTCTCTGTCTGTAGCGGAGCGGACCGGACTGCCCGCCGCGGCCATTGAGCTTCCCGATGGGACTCTGGCAGTGGGAAAGACCAGTGATTTGATGGGTCCCTCGGCCGCCGCCCTCCTCAACGCGCTGAAGGTTTTGGCGAAAATCCCCAAAAAGGCCCATCTCATCTCTCCGGGGGCCATCGAACCCATTCAGTCCATGAAGGTGGACTATTTGGGGAGTGCCAATCCCCGTCTCCACAGCGATGAGGTTCTGATCGCCCTGGCGATCAGCGCTACCACCAATCCGGTGGCCGCCAGGGCGGTGTCCCAGCTCTCCCGGCTGCGGGGCTGTCAGGCCCACACCACCGTCCTCCTCTCCTCCGCCGATCTGGGGGCATATAAACGCCTGGGACTTCAGCTCACCAGTGAGCCTCAGTATGAGAGCAACAAGCTGTATCACGGATAAGGGAAACGGGATGGGAGTTTTCTCCCTGCCTGCGTTTTGCGCGGGAGCGGAAATCGGCCATAGGCTCCTCTTCATAGGGGTCGTTTCTGTCAAACGGGGACGGATGAGGGGCAAAGGCTATGGAATCTGCGCCTGAAAATCTCAAAGCCTCCCGCGGAGTCTGACTCTGCGGGAGGCTTTTGTGTGGGAGAAAGGCGGGTCTCACCTTACCTATGGGAGGAAGGGAGGGGTTTGGATTTTCTGAAGCTCTGAAGTGGTCATATTCAGAAGATAGGACCCGGTATCGGTCTCAAAGTACCAGACCGGCGTGAGGGCGGCGGGGGTGGACAGGCCGGTGGTCATTTGATAGGAGGCGGTCATGGCGGTGATGGTGGAGCAGATGTCCCCGGTCTCTCCAAGCAGCTCCAGAAAACGGAGAAGTCCGGTGACGGCAGAGAGCTCCTGGGCCTGAATCCGAACCGGGGAGCCTGGGAGACGGGTTCCGCTGATCATGGTGAGGGAGCCATCCATATAGGTGGCCTGGAGGATACAGGGGTAAATGGGGATCTGATCCACGGTTTGGATCAGGTAGACCACCAGTTGGTGGTCACTCAGCGTCTCCACCCCCAGGATCTGGGTCTCAATTCCCAAAAGGGACAGGATCTTTTCCGCGTGGGGAGCGGGATTTCCATCGGTAAAATAGACATTGGGGAGGAATTGGAGAAGCATCTCTCCCCGGCTTCGGAATTGGGCCTCTCCCTTTTCGCCGATGTAGAGGAAACCGCTCCCTCCCAGAGACTGGGGGGTGATCTCTCCCAGCAGGGTGCGCAGACCCTCCGGCTCCTCCGGGTTTTTTGAGATGGAGAAGACGGGCAGGGTAATGTCCCTTGGGAGCCGATCTCTGGACATGGAGATGCTGTTTTTCTCCGCCAGCCGGAGGGCATCCGCCCTGGCGCTGGACTGGGTTTGAACAACATTCAGCTCTTGAGAGCCCACCAGGATGAGGAGAAAAAAGTTGGTAATCACAAGCAGGATCAGGATGATATTTTTGAGTTTGGACCATTCCATACGGGCTTACCTCGCAATCCAAGTGGGAGCGACCTGGGGGGTTTTGTTGTCCTCATAGGAGAGGATGAGGGTCCGATCCTGGGCCTCCAGGGCCTCCATGGCGGCCATGGCCTGAAATTCGGGGAGGAGAACGGCATAGCCGGAGGTCAATTTATAGTTTTGCAAATGGAGTACATAGTCGGAAATTCTGCCCTCTGAAAGGACGAAGCGGGCACAAAAGCCGTCCGGATCCAGCCGGACCTCCGCCCCGGAGAGGGAATAGGAGTAGGTGAGGACGGCGAACTCCTCCGAGATGGTGAGATCGGAGAGATAGACCCGCGCCGCCCCGGAGAGGGGGAGAACAGCGGCGTCCATGAG
>JAHHSE010000147.1 GCA_020025395.1 Oscillospiraceae bacterium | reverse complement strand
CTATGGAACCCATCATTGAAACAAAACAGCTTAGCCATGTCTACTCCGCCGGGACCCCCTTTGAGCGGGGCGCTCTTTTGGATGTGGACTTCACCGCCTATCGGGGGGAGTATCTTGGCATCATCGGACATACCGGATCGGGAAAATCCACCCTGATCCAGCATCTCAACGGCCTGTTAAAGCCCACCTCGGGGCAGGTCCTGTTTCAGGGCCAGGACATCTGGGCCTCCCAGGAGCGCACCCGTCAGACCCGCTTCCAGGTAGGTCTGGTGTTCCAGTATCCGGAATATCAGCTTTTTGAGGAGACCATTTACAAGGATATCGCCTTTGGACCCAAGAACATGAAGCTGGACGAGGCCGAGGTAGACCGCCGGGTCCATCAGGCCGCCGACTTTGTCGGGCTTCCCGACGAGATTTTGGAGAAATCCCCCTTTGAACTCTCCGGGGGGCAGAAGCGCCGGGTAGCCATTGCGGGGGTCATCGCCATGAATCCCTCCGTTTTGATTTTAGATGAGCCTACCGCCGGACTGGATCCGGTGGGGGCCTCCAGCATCCTCCAAAACATCCATAACTATCACACGGCGGAAAACGCCACCATCATCCTGGTCTCTCACTCCATGGAGGAGGTAGCCCGGACCGTGGATCGGCTGGTGGTGGTGAACGACGCCAGAATCCCTCTTCAGGGTACCCCCAGAGAGGTTTTTTCCCACGGTCAGGAGCTGAAGGCCATGGGCCTTGGGGTCCCCCAGGTCACCCAGGTCTTCCAGCGTCTCCAGGCCATGGGGGTGGACATCGACCCCTCTGTTTACACCATCGACCAGGCAAAGTCGGTGCTGCTGGATGCGCTGAGGGAAAGGGGGCTTTTGTAATGGCTCTGAAAGACATTACTCTGGGACAGTATTTCCCCGGCAATACCATCATCCACCGCATGGACCCCAGGGCCAAGCTCCTTCTGTCCATCCTGTATATCGCGGCCCTCTTTACCGCCAAGGGGCCTCTGGCCTACGGCCTTCTCTTTGTGGTCTTAGCCCTTTGGACCGCCGTTTCCAAAGTCAGCCCCAGGGCCATCCTCCGGGGCATGAAACCTGTGGTCTTCATTCTCCTCTTCACCGGCCTTCTGAATATTTTCTATACCCCCGGTGAGGTATTGTGGCAGTTCGGATTTCTCACTGTCACCAAGGAGGGACTGTGGACGGCCTTTTTTATGGTCATCCGTATTTTGATGCTCATCTCCTCCACCTTCCTCCTCACATACACCACCTCCCCCATTATGCTCACCGACGGCCTGGAGCATCTGCTGGGTCCCTTGAAAAAGCTCCATGTCCCCGTCCACGAGCTATCCATGATGATGAGCATCGCCATTCGCTTTATCCCCACCCTGATCGAGGAGACCGATAAAATCATGTCGGCCCAAAAGGCCAGAGGGGCCGACTTTGAATCCGGAGGCTTTCTCCAGAGAGCCAAGTCCATGATCCCGCTTCTGGTCCCCCTCTTTATCTCCGCCTTCCGACGGGCCGATGAGCTGGCCATCGCCATGGAGTGCCGATGCTATCAGGGGGGAGAGGGCCGGACCCGGCTCCGTCAGCTCCAATATCGTCCCTTCGATCTTCTTGCCCTCTTTTTGGGCCTGGCCCTCTGTGCGGTCATCTTCCTCCTGCGCCGGTTCGGGCTATGACCCCCTTCGGGCTTTCCCCCACCGGACACCCATTCCATTCCCCAGGGGGTCTGTTATGCGCAACATCGCTTTAAAACTCATGTATGTGGGAACCGCCTACCACGGCTGGCAGGTCCAAAAAACCGTCTCCACCGTGGGGGAGACGCTGGAAAACGCCCTGGCCACTGTGGTTTGCCATCCTGTCAAATGCACCGGCGTGGGCCGCACCGATGCCGGCGTCCACGCCGAGGTCTATGTGGCAAATTTCCGCACCAGCTCCAATATTCCCTGCGACCGCATCCCTCTGGCGGTGAACACCCGTCTGCCGGAGGACATTGTGGTAATCAAAGCCACCCAGGTCCCTGACTCCTTCAACGCCATTGCCTCCTGTCTTCGGAAGGAGTATACCTATCGGATCTATAACTCCCGGCTGGGAAATCCCTTCTATGTGGATCGGGCCTGGTTCTACCCCAAGCCCCTGGAGGAAGCCGTGATGCAGGCGGCGGCAGACCGCTTTGTAGGCACCCATGACTTTGCCGCCGTCCGCTCGGTAGGGACCGAGACCAAAACCACGGTCCGAACGGTCCACTATTTCCATGTCAGGCGCATCGGTCCCCTCATCGAGTGCGCCGTCTGCGCCAACGGCTTTCTCTATAACATGGCAAGGGCCATGGTGGGCACCATCGTCTATGCCGCCGAGGGGAAATTCCCCCCGGAGGCGGTCACCGACATTCTGGAGGGGAAAAACCGCACCGCCGCCGGCCCCACCGTCCCTCCCGGCGGTCTTTACATGACAAAGCTCTGGTATCAGGAAGACATTCTTTAACTATGGATATGAAATCAAAAAAAGGCAGCCCCATCCTCCGCCTTCTGGCCTTTCTGGTCACCCTTGCCCTGATGGCGGGGGCCCTCTCCCTGGTTCTCTTTCGGGATAAATTGAATATGGATGCCTTAAAGCGTTACATCACCTATCGTTCCATCACCCGGGATTCCCAGGGGCAGGCCCAGTCCTTTTCCTATAACGGCACCCCCAGCGATTCCTTCGCCCGTCCTGACGGCTCCCTTCTGGTGGCAGACGATACGGGAATCCGACTCTATTCCCCCTCCGGGAACCTCCTGTCTGAGGAGTCTCTCGCTCTCTCCTCCCCTGTCATCGATTCCGCCGGACGATATGCCGTGGTCTACGATGTGGGAGGACACTCCCTCCGTCTCTACAACAGCAGCAGCTCCATCCTTCAGATGGAAAGCGAAGGAAAGCTCCTTTGCGCCAGGGTCAACCCTTCCGGCTGGCTGGCGGTCACCCACCAGGAGAGCGGCCATAAGGGGGCGGTCACCATCTATGACGGTCAGCAGAAAAAACGGATGCGCTTCAACATCTCCTCCCGCTTTGTGATGGATGCCGTTGTGTCTGAAGACAATTCCTCTGTGGCTGTCATTTCCATGGGCCAGCTGGACGGTGCCTTTTCCTCCTTTCTCTCCTTCTACGCCCTGGATCCCTCTCTGGAGGCGGGCACCTATTTAA
>JAHHSE010000146.1 GCA_020025395.1 Oscillospiraceae bacterium | reverse complement strand
CTTCCGGGCAGGGAGTTTTAATATCCCTCGCCCTGAAGACCCTGGACCAGCTTGACAATCCGGCTGGTGCCCAGACGGTCGGCACCCAGACGGACCATATCCTCCGCATCCTGCAGGGTGGAAATGCCGCCGGCGGCCTTAATCTTCACCTGGGGGGCCACATGGGCCTTGAAGAGGGCCACATCCTCCCGGGTGGCCCCTCCGGTGGAGAAGCCGGTGGAGGTCTTGATATAGTCGGCCCCGGAGAGGGAGACGATCTCACAGAGCTTCACCTTCTCCTCCTCGGTGAGCAGACAGGTCTCCACGATGACCTTTAAGATTCTGCCGTTGCAGGAGGCCTTAACGGCCTTGATCTCCGCCAGCACATCGTCCCATCGGCCCTCCTTGGCCCAGCCGATGTTGATGACCATATCGATCTCATCCGCCCCGTTCTTGATGGCGTCCTCGGTTTCAAAAACCTTCACCGCCGTGGTGGAATAGCCGGTGGGGAAGCCGATGACGGTGCAGATCTTCAGATTGTCGCCCACATATTGGGCGGCCTGCTCCACATGACCGGCAGGGATACAGGCGGAGGCGCAGCCATAGCGAATGGCGTCGTCACAAATCTCCTTGATCTGGGACCAGGTACATTCCGGCTTCAGCAGGGTGTGGTCGCAGCGGACCAAAATCTCTTTGATGTCCATGAAAGTTCTCCTTCCTTATTTCATGATAACAAGCTCATATTGGCGTGTACCCACGCCGATTTCCTCACAGTGCTCCAGACAGCTGGCCCACTCGGTCCCCGGACCCACATTCCGAAAGTGGTCGTGAAGATCCTGGAAGTCCGGTTCCGCCATGCGTTCGGTCAGCAGGGAGTTGGGCAGGGGGGTCTGCTTGAGACAGGTATCCACACAGGCCTGGTCCAGCGCCACCGGGTCAAAGGAGGCAAACATCCCCACATCGGGGAGGATGGGGGCATCATTCTCCCCATGGCAGTCACAGACCGGGGAGATATCCTGCACCAGACTGATGTGGAAGGATGGCCGCCCATCCAAAACCGCCTTGGCGTACTCCGCCATTTTCAGATTCAAATCTCTGACGGAGCTGTTGTTTTGGTTGCTGATGGCATCCCAGTTGCAGTGGCCGATGCAGCGGCCGCAGCCCACACAGTTCTCCTCCACCACACGGGCCTTTCCCCCTTCCAGAAGGATGGCGTCCTGACCGCAGTTTCTGGCGCACATCCCGCAGCCCACACAGCGGCTTTTTCGAATAAAGACCTTTCCGTCCTTGTGCTGCTCCATCTTTCCGGCCCGGCTTCCGCAGCCCATGCCGATGTTTTTGATGGCCCCGCCAAAGCCGGCCTCCTCGTGGCCCTTGAAATGGCTGAGGCTGATGAAGATGTCCGCGTCCATCACCGCCCTGCCGATCTTGGCCTCCTTCACACAGGTCCCCCCTCGGACCGGGACCAGGACCTCATCGGTCCCCTTGATCCCATCCCCGATGATAATATGACATCCGGTGGAAAAGGGACTAAATCCATTTTCGTAGGCGGCCTCCAGGTGGTCCAGGGCGTTCTTCCTCCGTCCTACATAAAGGGTGTTGCAGTCGGTGAGAAAGGGCATTCCTCCCAGTTCCCTCACCATATCCGCCACCGCTTTGGCGTAGTTGGGGCGAAGATAGGCCAGGTTCCCCGGCTCCCCAAAGTGCATTTTAATGGCTGTCATCTTCCGGTCAAAGTCAATGTCTCCCATTCCGGCGGTCCTGAGCAGCAGCCTGAGCTTTTCCGGCAGACTTCTGTTCCGGGTCCGAAAGTCGGTGAAATAGACCTTAGCTGTCATTTTCATCCTTCCCTTCCATTCTATGGTCGGGAAGCAGACGGTTCACCGCCACCCCGACCAATATTCCAACGGCCGTTTCTCCCATCCTGGTCAAAAGATAAAAATATCGCTCCGCACCGCCGTGGGAGAGGAGGACCGCGCAGCAGACCACCCCGCCGATGGAACAGGCCGCCGGCTTTTGGAGGAGGTCGCAGATCCAGATGGTGGTCATGACCCCCACCGCCAAAAGCCCCCCAAACAGGAAGGGATTGCTTCTCTCTCCGGAAATCCACAAAATGACAATCCCCACACTGCCGCCGATCCCAGTCCCGATCAGGCGGGAGATTCCCTGCCTGACGGAGCGCTCCACAGAGTCCTGCATACAGACAATGGCGGCGATGCAGGCGTAGAAGGGGCCGACATGGTCCAGGATATTGTCCTCCGACCCCGCTTCAGCCGCCCAAAAGGGCAGAAAAATGAGAAAACAGACCGCCACAGCCACCATGGTTTTCAGGGTGCGCATCCCCGGCAAGTGGAATTTTTTTCTCATGGGATCCCCATCTCAGAAGGGCAAATTTAATCCGCCGGTCATCTTCTGCATGGAGGCGGCGGCATCCGCCTCAGCGGCCCGGCTGGCCTCATTGACCGCGGCCACGATAAGATCCTGGAGCATTTCCACATCCTCCGGGTCCACCGCCTCAGGGTCGATCACCAGGTTTTTCAGCTCCCGCTTTCCGTCCACCGTGGCGGTGACAACCCCTCCTCCGGCGGCGGCGGTGTATTCCTTCTGCTGCAGCTCTTCCTGCATCCTCATCATGTCCTGCTGCATTTTCTGGGCCTGCTTAATCATATTCATATTGATTCCGCCGCCCATACCGCCCATGCGGCCGCCAAATCCCTTTGCCATATCCTGATGTCCTCCTTTTATTCGGTCACAATAATATTCTCAAACCGGGCGCTGGCTGCCGCAAGATCCTCCAGCGCATCGGTTTTGACGGCCGCTTCCGGGCCGGGTTCGCCCATGGGGGGCACCCCCTCCCGGAATCGCACCCGCACCGTCCTGCCCAGCCGAGCCGATGCCCCCGCCGCCACCACATCCGTAACAGAGGGCTTATCCAGAAGCACACGCACCATGCCGTTTTCCGCCCAGAGGGTCAGCTCCTCTCCCTCCAGCACCCCCACGATCTGATCCGGATTGGAGAGAAAGGGATATTCCGCCATGCCGATCTTTCCCCGCAGCCCGGTGACCAGCCCTTTCCAGAACCCAAAGTCCCCGGCTGTCCGGGGTGCCGTTTCCGGTTTCGACACCGGAGGCTGCGCCGAGCTTGGAGCTGCCCGCTCTCCTGCTTTGGCGGGCGGCTCCGATTTGTGGATGGGCCGCTCCCTTTCCCGGCCCTCTGTCTCCTTG
>JAHHSE010000145.1 GCA_020025395.1 Oscillospiraceae bacterium | reverse complement strand
CCCATCTCCTGTGCCGCCGCTTTGACCGTACTGGACCTGTTGGATGAGGATGCCCTGGCCTCTGTGACCGAGAAGGGGGAGTATCTTCGCACGGGGATTGAGACCCTGGAGCTGGACGGCCTTGGGAAGACCCACGGCATGGGTCTGATGATTGGGGTGGAGAGCGAAAAGGGCTACCACACCTGGGAGCTGGCCTCAGCCTTGGCGGAAAACGGCCTGCTGGTTCTGCCGGGGGAGGGAGGCATTCAGCTGATGCCCCCGCTCACCGTGATCCGAGAGGAAATCAATCTGGCTCTGTCCCTTTTTAAAGAGACCCTGGCCTAGAAAAAGGAGCGAACATCCAGCCTTTTGGCTGGATGTTCGCTCCTTTTCCTTTTGTTCGGCCAGAGAAGATCCCTTACAGGTCCAAATAGTTTTTGACCAGGGCCTGAAGCAGCTCGTCCCGGTCCAGCTTGCGGATGAGGGTTCTGGCATTGTTGTAGTTGGTAATATAAGTCGGGTCTTCGGACAGGATGTAGCCTACAATTTGGTTGATGGGGTTGTACCCCTTCTCCTGCAGTGAGGTATAAACCGTGCGGAGAATGTATCGAATCTCCTCGTCCCGTTCCTCGACTAAATTAAACTTTCGGGTCAGATCCATTTCCATGGTCGGGCACCCCCTTACATAATCTCAGAGTTATTCTATCCTATCTTCTCACAGGTGTAAAGAGAAATGCGTCAATTTCCCGAAAAGTTAAAGTGCTGTAACATTGGAATAAATTCCCAAATCGAGAAACGGAAGTCAGGGAGGACCGTCCGAGGGGGGATCGTTGTTTTTTGGGAAAATGGGAAAAATACTTGACGGGTCCCAGGAATTGTAGTATGATATTCCCTACAAAAAGGGAGTAGCCGGTGCCTGATGGCACATCCGATGGCGTCATTTCGGCCGCAAGGCCCGCTTCGGATCGAAAGTGGCGAGACTTTTGACTTGATGTTTGGAGTATCAGGGAAAAAGCCTCGCCCTTTTTGCGTCCGTTTGTATCTTGGAAAGGAAGGTAATCGTATGGAAGTTTGGCGTACCGAACCCTCTGCGCTGTTCCGGCAGCTGGAGACATGCCGGGAGGGACTCACCAGTCAGGAGGCCGCTGCACGGCTTGAAAAAAACGGGCCAAATCAGCTGGCGGAGGGGAAGAGAACCACCCTCTTCGGCATTTTCATCTCCCAGTTCAAGGACTTTATGATCTGGGTCCTGATTGTGGCCGCCGCTGTCTCCGGCTTTTTAGGAGAGCCGGTGGATGCCGCCATCATCGGCGTGGTGGTTCTGCTCAACGCCATCATGGGAACGGTCCAGGAGTCCAAGGCGGAGGCCGCCCTGGATGCCCTAAAGGCCATGAGCGCCCCCATGGCAAAGGTCCTGCGGGACGGAAAGATTCAGAAGCTCCCCGCCTCTGAGCTGGTGTTGGGAGATATGGTCCTGCTGGAGGCGGGGGACTGGGTGCCCGCTGACCTGCGTCTGCTGGAAACTGCCTCTCTGAAAATTGAGGAATCCGCCCTCACCGGTGAGTCCGTGCCAGTGGAAAAGAACGCCCAGGCCCAGGTGGCGGAGGATGCCCCCCTGGCCGACCGCACCAACTTGGCCCATTTGGGGACCGCTGTCACCTATGGCCGGGGTACCGGTCTGGTGGTGGCCGCCGGCATGGATACCGAGATGGGAAAAATCGCCCAGCAGCTTGCCAATACCACCAAGGAGGTCACCCCCCTTCAGCGGCAGCTCAACAGGCTCTCCAACCTGCTGTCCTGGCTGGTTCTGGGCATTGCGGCTCTTATTTTTATGGTGGACCTGCTCCGTCAGATCCCTGTCAGCGAATCCTTCCTCACCGCCGTCTCTCTGGCGGTGGCCGCCATACCGGAGGGCATGGTGGCTGTGGTGACCGTGGTTCTGGCCATGGGCATGGGCCGTATGGCCGGACGGGGGGCCATCATCCGCCGTCTCCCGGCGGTAGAGACTCTGGGCTCCACCCACATCATCTGTTCCGATAAGACCGGGACCCTCACCCTGAATCGGATGACCGTTCAGGAGCTGTGGACCGGAGGGGAAAAGACCGATCACCTCTTTGAGGTCATGCTCCACTGCAACGACGGTCAAGCGGGGGAAGGTCACTTTGTGGGAGACCCCACCGAGACCGCCCTTCTGGACTGTCTGGTGGAGCAGGGAGTCTCCACCATGGAGGATGTGCGGAACCGTCAGCGGGCGGGGGAGATCCCCTTTGACTCGGACCGAAAGCTCTCCACCGTGGTCATCCAGCTGGAAAACGGGAAAAAGCGGGTGCTGGTCAAGGGTGCCCCCGATGTGCTTCTGGGCCGCTGTACCGCCCGTCTGAAGGGGGGACAGGCGGTGGATACCGCCGACTTCTCCGATGTGGAATCCGCCAATGAGAAGATGGCGGAGCAGGCCCTCCGGGTTCTGGCCTTTGGCTTTAAGGATGTGGACCGGGTCAACTGTGAGGACCTGCCCGGTACCGAGTCCGGCCTTACCTTCTGCGGATTGGTGGGCATGATTGATCCTCCCCGTCCCGAAGCCGCCAAGGCGGTGACCGAATGCCGTCAGGCGGGCATTCTGCCTGTGATGATCACCGGTGACCACAAGATCACCGCCTCCGCCATTGCGGAGAAGCTGGGGATTCTGGGGGATGGCCGGAGGGCCATCACCGGGGCCGAGCTGGAGGCTATGACCGACGAGGAGCTTGCCAATCAGGTGGATCAGATCGCCGTCTACGCCCGTGTGTCCCCGGAACATAAGATGCGCATCGTCTCTGCCTGGCAAAAGAAGGGAAAGATTGTCTCCATGACCGGAGACGGAGTGAACGATGCCCCCGCCCTCAAGGCGGCGGATATCGGGGTGGGTATGGGTATCACCGGCACCGATGTCTCCAAGGGGGCCAGCGACATGGTCCTCACCGACGACAATTTCGCCACCATTGTGGTGGCGGTGAAGGAGGGGCGCCGGATTTTTGACAACATCCACAAGGCGGTGCGCTTCCTCCTCTCCTCCAACTGCGGTGAGGTCATTACCATGTTTTTCGCGACCATTGCGGGCTGGACCATTCTGGGTCCCACCCACATTCTGTGGATCAATTTGGTGACCGACTCCCTGCCCGCCCTGGCCCTGGGGGCTGAACCGGCGGAAGATGGGGTGATGAACCGTCCTCCCCGGAAGAAAAACGCCCCCTTCTTCAG
>JAHHSE010000144.1 GCA_020025395.1 Oscillospiraceae bacterium | reverse complement strand
CCCCCCATCTCCCCACCATCCCCGCCGGAAAAAATACCACCGTCACGGAGGATGGCCTCCATTTGATCTCCACCATGGATGGCCACCTCCAATATAAGGGCAGTCTTTTCCATGTGCGTCCTGTGCTGGAGATTCCCGGCGATGTGGATTATTCCACAGGAAATATTGATTTTCAGGGGGATGTCCACATTGCGGGGGATGTACGGGAAACCTTTACCGTCCGCGCCACCGGCACCATCACCATCGACGGCCTGGTGGAGGCGGCCATTATTGAAGCCGGCGGAGATTTGGTCATCGCCAGCGGCGTGCTGGGAAACTATAAGGCGGTTATGAAAAGCGGCGGCATTATCCGGGTCAAATATCTGGAAAGCTGCGTAGCCTATGCCAGAAGGTCCGTCTTTGCTGACTGCATCATGACCTCCCAAGTCTTTACCGATGACTCCATCCAGGTCACCAGCGGACGGGGCACCGTCATCGGCGGCTCTCTCACCGCCTGTCACACCATTTCCGCCCGGATGATCGGCTCTCAGGCCGGCAGAAAAACCGTCATCACTCTTGGGGTACAGCCCTTTATTGAGGCAGACCGCCGCGACACCCAAAATGATTTGCAGTCCGTACAGGACGAGATGCGTCAGTTGGATGTAAATCTGAAATTCCTTCTAAATCAGCATATGGTGGGGGGCAACAACAAGGAGCTCTCCAAGGCCCAGCTTCGGAAGTCCGTCCTTGCCCTGAAAGAAATGCAGCTTCAGAAACACATTGCAAATATGGAACCCACGGACCCGGACCTCTCCAAGTGCCGGCTGGAAGCCAGCGTGGTCTACCCCATCACTCAGGTCATTATCGCTGAGGACTGCCTGAACATAGACTATGTGAAAAATAACTGTAAGTTGAAGTACCAGGTTCAAACAGGTGAATTTCTGTTTCTTTAACAAGCACGAAGGATGATACATTTTGGAGGAAAGATTGGACGCCAGTTGGATTTCCAATATGGCCAATATGTTGACCTGCGAGATCCTGTCTGAGATGGCGGACATCCCCATGGAGCCTTATTCCCACCGATGTATGCCGCTCTCTTCTCTGGATACGCTCTGTGGCCTTGTGGACGGCGACTATCAAATGACCGTTCATTTTCGAGGGGAACCCAGGCTTTTTTATCGCCTGGCAAAAAATATGATTTGCGGTGAGCCGGAAGATGTGGAGGAGATCCAGGAATACGCAAGAGAATTTTTTAATACCCTTTGCGGTCGGTTTATTTCAGAAATCTACCGTATGACCCAGATCCCAGCCCGTTTTTATCCCATTGAATATGAACCCGCGGCAATCCATCAGCCGGGAGAGGACAAGGATCGCAAAATCCTCCATTTTTTAAGCGATGAGCAGGAATATGCGGAACTCTCTTGGCCTGTAAAGCCCATGGAAGACCTACTGAGAAGGAGCGTTAAAGAGTGAAATATCGTATAATGGTCGTAGACGATTCACGCGTCGTATATGCTGGAATGCAGAAAATGCTGGCAGAAAGTGACATAGAAATTGCAGCCTTCTGCCGAAGCGGAGAAGAGGCTCTGGCGCAGTATGAACGGATTCAGCCAGATCTTGTCACCATGGATATTGTTATGCCCGGCATGGATGGTTTGGAAACCTGCCGGGAGCTTTTGTCCCGCTGGCCTGAGGCCAGAATCCTGGTCGTCTCCTCTCTCGCCTATGATGATACGATCAACAGCGCCAATTCTCTGGGGGCGAAGGGATTCCTCTTTAAGCCCTTTGACAGAGAAGCCCTGCTCACCGGAATCCATCAGGCCCTATCTCTGGAAACACTTTAAATCGATACAAAAAGGAGGGTCGGCCTATGTCGGAAATTCGGGAACAGGACAAAAATCTGATCTATGCGCTGGACATCGGCACCCGAAGCATTGTGGGCATTGTGGGTCAAATGATCGGGGACCGCTTTAAAGTATTGGACATGGAAATTGCCGAGCATGGCAAAAGAGCCATGATGGATGGGCAGATTGATGATATCCGTCAGGTGGCCCAGCTGGTCCGTTCTGTAACCGACACTTTGGGAACACGGATGGGCATTCGGCTCCAGCGGGTCTCCGTGGCTGCCGCCGGTCGTGCCCTCCGTACCAAAAGCGGAACCTTCCAGCTGGAACTTTCCGGGAAACAGCCCATCGGACCGGAGGAAATCGGTCAGCTGGAAACCGGCGCCGTCTCTATGGCGGAGGAGGCGCTGCAGCATGATGAGGAGATCCGGAAGCAGTTTTTTCTGGTGGGATACACTGTATCCCAATATCGTTTGGACAACTATCCCCTCATGACCCTCCAGCAGCACAACGGAAAAAAGGCGGAGGCCGATGTGGTCGCCACCTTTCTTCCCGGTGAGGTCATTGAAAGCCTCTACGCCACCATGCGGGCAGCGGGCCTGCAAGTGGCCAGCATGACCCTGGAGCCTATCGCCTCCATGAACGCCTCCATTCCTGCCGACCTCCGCCTCCTCAATCTGGCTCTGGTGGATATCGGGGCGGGAACCACTGATATTGCTGTTTGTAAGGACGGAAGTGTGGTGGGCTATACCATGGCCACCGTGGCAGGAGATGAGGTCACCGAGGCCCTTATGAAGGCCTTCCTGGTGGATTTCCAGACTGCGGAGCAGATGAAACGCTCCCTGCAAACAGGCTCCGCCATCTCCTTTACCGATATTTTGGGCATGGAAAACAGCGTCTCTCCGGAAGAGGTGTCCGCCGCCATTCAGGCTCCCATGGAGCGGTTGGCGGATGCCATTTCCGATCAGGTCACCGGCCTGAACGGCGCTCCCCCCTCCGCCCTCTTTCTGGCAGGCGGGGGAAGCAAGCTCAGCGGCCTCAGCGCCATGGTGGCGCAGCGCCTGGAGATGGACGGCCGCCGCGTGGCCATTGCGGGCAATAACTTTGCCCGCAGCGCCTATGCCGATGACCTGGATCTGAACAATCCGGAATACGCCACCCCTCTGGGCATCGCCATCTCCGCCGGTATGGGCCTTTTAAACGACAGCTATGTGGTCACCCTGAATGGGGAGCCTGCCAAGCTCTTCCGCAACGGAACCCTCACCCTGCAAAACATCCTGCTGATGAATGGCTTTACCTATGGGGATATCATCGGGAAAACGGGACGAAGCCTCAGCTTTACTCTGGATGGACAGCATATGACGCTCCGGGGAGAGCCCTCTGTCCCCTCTATCCTCCGAATCAATGACGAGGATACCTCCCTTTCCACCCTTGTCCACGCCGGGGACAAAATCGACTTTGTGCCGGCCAAGCATGGAAAGGACGCTGCTCAGACGGTGGA
>JAHHSE010000143.1 GCA_020025395.1 Oscillospiraceae bacterium | reverse complement strand
GTATTGATAAATACCCGTAAACCCCTGCCTGAACAGGGATGGGGAAGGAATTCACGGTTCACCTGTCAGCCATAGGAAAGTCCCGTTTGTTTCACAGTGCTGTGATTCAAACGGGACTTTTCTGTTGGCGGATTGTCAAAGGAAGCGGAACACGCCAAAAGAATGTGGGAGCTTACAATAGACAGAGTCCCGATGAGGGAGACACTCGGCCGATCGGAAAGGATCCATGCGACAACCGTGATAGAGGCGCAGCAGGACACCCCCATGGAAGCAAAGGACAGAAATCGGGAAAATAACTTGAAATATTACTATTTTGTTATATAATGGTGAGACGAAAGCCAATCATATCATTGTGAACAGAAAAGGAAGTGTGACCATGAAAAAAAGGGTCATTTCAGCGGCGCTGGCCCTCTGCGTCAGCCTCACCGTTTTGCCTCCGGGTGTTCTGGCGCTGGAATCCGGGGGGCAGAGGAGGGAGCAGGTACTCTACGGAAATGTCACCGATATTATAGAGCCCCGCCCGCCCCGTCCGGAGGAGGGGGAAGGGACTCCGGGAGAGGAAGCTGTCCTGCCCAAGGAAGAGGATCTTCAGACCAATGAGGATTTTAAACCCTATGATCCTTATTATCCGAAAAAATCCCTGTACGGCGGCTATACCCTTCGTGTGCCCGAGCTGAAGGGACGGCTCACCTTCTCCGCGAACAGGAATCAGGTGATCGGCACCCTGTTCGCCCCCGGAACCACCCAGGCCTCCGGTCATAAGGATGCCGAAAAAAACTGGGAGAACGACACCGGACTCTGCTTTGCGGCGGCCAGCTCCAACCTGATCGCCTGGTATCTGGAGCAGTATCTGAAACAGCACCCGGAGGATGCCCCGCAGTTTGTCACCTCTGAGCATGCCATCTTTGATCGGTTCCGAAAGGGCTGGGTGGACGAGGGCGGAGAGCAGAAGGAGGCCCTGAGCTGGTACTTTACCGGCGGATTTCCAAACGGGACCAACACACCATCCAACGGTAAGTTGAACGGAACGGATCCGGGAGGATATCTTCGCCATAAGATTCCCAACAACAATTCGGACGGATGGAGTATAACCTCGCTGGACTGGAAGCCGAAGGAGGTTTTCAGCGTTTACGGATCCTATCTGGACAATCAATTTCCCTTCATAGAAGAGGTGACGGGATATACCGGAAACGGGGCCATCGCCACCCATCAGAAATTTTCAGAGCAGATCCTGCGTCAGCTCCACTACGGGGCCTGCACAATCTCCCTCGTCAAGGACCGGAATCTGACTCCCTCCGGACACGCCATTACCCTTTGGGGGGCGGATTACAATGTCGACACCGGTCTGATTACCGGTATTCATGTGACGGATTCCGATGACTACGGAAAGGGAATATTCCGGGTGGGCATCCGCGCGGATGCCAGCAGCAACGGCGAGATTCTGATGGAAGACTATTCCTACATCGCCCCTGGGGAGCCGGGAAAGTTCACCAGAATCAAGGACTCCATCGTGCTTTATGCCCCCGGTGTGGTGATTGAGAATAAGGTCTACGACGGGCCTGCGGCTGTGATCGGAGAGCTGATTCCCGGGGAGGACGGCAGCAGTGTAACAGTGCGGGTGACCAATATCAAGGATCGGACGCTGGAATACGGATATTCCTACGATCGATCCGGGGACCATGTGGTACATTGGCAGACCGACCCTGTCTTCCATGATCTGGAGGCAGATCAGTACTATTTCTTCGCGCGGGTCAAGGCGGAGGAGGGGATGAAGGAAGGCGGACTGTCACAACCGACCTCCTATCGGATTCAGCCTTCCGTGCCGGAGGCGCAGGAGGAGGCGGCCTCCCTCTCCCTGGGGACGGAGAGCCTCCGTCCCTATGGGCAGACCGGTCAGTACCTCTGGTATGGGACAGAGCGGGGAGAGGACGGAATGGGAGAGGAAACGCCCATCCTCTGGCGGGTGCTGGATACCACGGCCAGCAGCGGAGAAGCCGGGGTCTTTCTGCTCTCGGAAAAGCTCTTTGGAGCGGGCACACAGACAGGACCCAGCTTTGATGAGAGCCTCCCCTATGAAAACAGCTATATGGACAGCTTTGTCCGGCAATGGTGCCGGCGCTTTGAGGATAGCCACCTGAGTGTTCAGGAGCAGCAGGCCATTCTGCCGACCACAAAGACGGACAGGCAATTTTCCAGTCAGCCAAACGGAGGGATTACCTTTGGAGAGGTGACGAGCATCCTCTTTTCCGACCGGGTGTTTGCCCCCTCCGCGGAAGAGCTTCTGACCACCCTGAATCGGGCGGAGGACCGCAAGGGGTGGTATCAGGGGAGGTATGCTGACTATTGGCTCCGCTCCCCGGAGCATGGGAATGGGGATTATGTGGGCTTTGTGAGCAGTGATGGTCAGATCAGGAAAAAGCATGCCATGGAAAGCAGCACCCTTCGGCCCGGCCTTAACCTGGACAGTGACAAGGTGCTTTACACAGCCGCGGTGGGACAGGGACAGTTCACCGATCAGCTGGGCCTGGAAAGGATTCAGAGGGTCCAAAGCGCCGATTTCCGCCTGGTCCTGAAAGAGGGAAACAGAGCCTTCCGGGTCTCTGAGCAGGAGCTGACAGGACAGGCGGGAGGGGGCGTGACCCTGACCTATGAGGGAGCCTATACCGGAAGCAATGAGTATCTCTCCGTTATTCTGCTGGATGTTAACAAAACGCCGATCTACTATGGAAAGATCGCCCAGAACGCCCCCTACAGCGGGACGGTGCAGATTCGCCTTCCCGCCGATCTGGAAGAGGGCAGCTATACCATGAAGGTATTCAATGAGGCGTATTATGGGGAGAGACGGAGCGGAACCGCGAGTGAGGCCTGCGATCTGACCCTCACCATTCGGGGAAAGGCGGTGCTGAAGCCTGTGGAAGAGGTGGAGCTGACCTTGGCCGCTCCGGTTACCGGAGAGGCGCCTCAAAAGGCCGCGGCCACACTGGGCGGAACCGTGACAAATACCGTCTGGACACCCGATCACCCGGTGTTCCGGGGGGGAACCCATTATGATGTCTCCATTGACGTGAGTCCGAATGCCGATTATATCCTGACCAGCGACACGCAGTTCCGGCTGAACGGACATCCTGTTGCGGCAGCAGGCCAGGGCGAGAAATATACCGTAACCTATACAGGCTTTGCCGATACGGAGGCGGACCCCAACGGCGGGGAAGAAACGCCTGATAATGGGGGAGAGGCTCCCGATAACGGAGAAGACAAGCCCGGCGGTGGAGAAACGCCCGATAACGGAGAAGATAAGCCCGGCGGTGGAGAAACGCCCGATAGCGGGGAAGACAAGCCCGGCGGTGGGGAAACGCCCGATAGCGGGGAAAATAAGCCCGGCGGCGGCGGAACAC
>JAHHSE010000142.1 GCA_020025395.1 Oscillospiraceae bacterium | reverse complement strand
TGCTGCTGTGACATGGGAAATCCTCCTATCAATGAATTGGAAGAGAATCAATTGGAGCAACCATGCCTTCATGAGAGCATGGGGAAGAGAGAAGCTGCGGCCGCAAAAGAATCTCACAGCCGCGGCGGTTTTTCCGTCATCAGGGTGCGTACCTCCCCGGTGAGGAAGAGAGAGCCAAAGGAGCAGATCACCGTCTCCGGTCCGGCGCCTGCCAAAATGGTCCGAAGGCCCTCCTCCACCGAGGCGCAGACGGTGACCGGCCTGCCAAATCGCTCCAGATAGGTCCCCAGGGTTTGGGCGGGGAGGGCACGGGGATTGTTCGGGGTCACGGTGACGAAACGGGAGCCAAGGGGGGCCACCACATCCATAACGGTATGCCAGTCCTTGTCTGACAATACCCCCAGAAGGAAATGGATGGGCGCGCGGGGGAAATAGGAGGTCAGATTGTCAAAGAGGGCTTCGGCGCATTGGGGGTTGTGGCCTCCGTCTGCGATAAAGACGGGGCTGGACCCAAGGATCTCAAACCGTCCTGGCCACCGGGCCATGGAAAGCCCGTTCCGAAGGGCGGATTCCGGGATGGACCAGCCCTTTTTCCGCAGCTGGGAGATGGTTTCCAGCACCACGGCGGCATTGCGTCTCTGGTGGCTTCCCAGCAGGGAGAGGTGGAGATCCTTCCAGGGACCGTAGTCAAAGGTCTGTCCCCGGAGGTCGTCCCTGTGGACCCGGAGGGAGGAGAACCGGGCCACAGTGAGGGGACAGCCCTTTTCCCCGCAAACCTCGGCCACCACCCTCTCCACCGAGGGAGGGGCCTCATAGAGGACTACGGGGGTGTTTGGCTTGATGATTCCCGCCTTTTCCCGGGCAATCAGGGGAAGGCTGTCCCCCAGGATGGCGGTGTGGTCCAGACCTATGGCGGTGAGAACGCAGACTTCTGGGGCGGGGATGATGTTGGTGGCGTCCAGACGCCCGCCCAACCCGGTTTCCAGCACCACAATGTCGCAGCGGCGGTCCGCGAACCATTGGAGGGCCACCCCGGTCATCATCTCAAATTCCGTGGGCGGGTCCGCCATCCCCTCCGCCAGGGGGGCGGCGATTTCGGTCACGGCCCCCAGCTCCGCATCGGAAATGGGAATTTCGTCGATCTGCATCCGCTCATGAAAGCGCTGGAGATAGGGGGAGGTAAAGAGGCCGGTGCGAAAGCCCGCCTGACGGAGTACGGCGGCCAGCATGGCCGCCGTACTCCCTTTACCGTTTGTACCGGCAATGTGAATGAATTTCAATCGATCTTCCGGGTGGCCCAAAAGGGAGAGGAGGACCTGAACGCGTTCCAGACCGGGCTTGCTGCCCTGCCAGGAGACGGTGTGAATGCGGGAGATGGCTTCGTTTCCTGTCATGAATGGGGTTCCTCTTTTCGTGTTTGATGATGTTGCAGGGAACAGGTCCTCTCTGTGTCCCTTGGATTACGGGGGAGGGGTCCGATTAAAAAAGGCCTGTAATCCGCCCGGTCTCATCCACATCGATCTTCTCGGCGGCGGGAATCTTGGGCAGGCCGGGCATGGTGAGGATGTCCCCCGTCAGGGCCACCAGGAATCCGGCCCCGGCGCAGACCTTCAAATTGCGGACCGTGATGGTGAAGTTCTTAGGGGCGCCCAGAAGGGCGGGGTCATCGGAGAAAGAATACTGGGTTTTGGCCATGCAGACGGGCAGGCGGGCAAAGCCGAGCTGGGTGAGCTGGGCCAGCTGCTTTTTGGCGCCGGCGGTGAAGGTTACTCCATCAGCGTGATAGATCTTTTGGGCCACGGCGGTGATCTTCTCCTCAATGGAGCAGGCATCCTCGTAGGCGAAGGAGAAGGAATTTGGCTCCTCGCAGAGGCGGATCACCTCTCTGGCCAGGGCCTCTCCCCCTTCCCCGCCCTTGCTCCAGACCTCGGAGAGGGCTGTGCGCACCCCCAGGGCACGGCACCTTTCCTCCACCAGCTTCAGCTCGGCCTCAGTGTCGGCGGGAAAGCGGTTGATGGCGACCACACAGGGGAGGTGATAGACCGAAGTGATGTTCTCCACATGCCGGAGAAGGTTGGGAAGGCCCTGCTCCAGGGCGGTAAGATTTTCCTCATTCAGTTCCTCCCTGGGGCAGCCGCCGTGATGCTTTAAGGCCCGGACGGTGGCAACCACCACCACGGCATTGGGAGAAAATCCCCCCAAACGACACTTGATGTCCAGGAATTTTTCCGCCCCCAGGTCAGCGCCGAAGCCGGCCTCTGTAATGGCGTAATCCCCCAATTTCAGGGCCATTCGGGTAGCCATGACGCTGTTGCAGCCGTGGGCGATGTTGGCAAAGGGGCCGCCGTGGAGGAAGGCGGGGGTCCCCTCCAGGGTTTGAACCAGATTGGGCTTGAGGGCATCCTTCAAAAGGGCGGCCATGGCACCCTGGGCCTTTAAATCGGCGGCGGTGACCGGGCGGTCCTCGTAGGTATAGCCCACGATCATCCGTCCCAGCCGCTCCTTCAGATCGGGGATGGAGCTGGACAGACAGAGGACCGCCATGATCTCAGAGGCCACGGTGATCTCAAACCCGTCCTCCCGCGGAACCCCCTGCATCCGTCCTCCCAGACCGTCCACAATGTTGCGGAGCTGGCGGTCATTCATATCCACGCAGCGCTTCCAGGTGATCCTTTTGGTGTCAATCCCCAGGGCGTTTCCCTGTTGGATATGATTGTCCAGCATGGCGGCCAGCAGATTGTTGGCGGCGCCAATGGCGTGGAAATCCCCGGTGAAGTGGAGGTTGATGTCCTCCATGGGCACCACCTGCGCATAGCCGCCTCCGGCCGCCCCGCCCTTGACGCCGAACACCGGGCCGAGAGAAGGTTCCCGCAGGGCTACCACGGCCTTCTTGCCCAGGCGGCGCATCCCGTCCGCCAGCCCCACGGTGGTGGTGGTTTTTCCCTCCCCGGCGGGGGTGGGATTGATGGCGGTGACCAGAATCAGCCTGCCGTCGGGGGAGGGTTCCTCCCGCAGAAGAGCATAGTCCACCTTGGCCTTGTATCGGCCGAAAAGCTCCAGATGGCGGTCGGCGACTCCGGCGGTTTGGGCGATTTCTGTGATGGGGCGCATGGGGGTGGACTGGGCGATTTCAATGTCGGTTTTCATATCGATTTCCTCCTTCGGCGGCGCATCTGTTTTCCATCGAATCAAAACGGGCGCACTACTTCCATGTAGTACGCCCAGACGGTCGGCAGTTTGTGGATGTTCCACCGCTGTACTCCATGTGGTCGGCCCACTTCCGTCAGTCATACAGCTGCTTTATTTATATCAAATCCATTTTGTCTTGTCAAGGGGAAGAGGAAAATGTTACAATCTGTGGGTGTAGGAGTACAATACATCTTGGACAGTGAAGCAAAAAAGGATGAAGGATA
>JAHHSE010000141.1 GCA_020025395.1 Oscillospiraceae bacterium | reverse complement strand
CCGGGGAGGAGAGGTAGCGCAGGGGGCCGGCGCTCAAAAGGACCAGGGCGAACAGGGCGGCCAGGGCGGCCAGAGAGCGCCGCGGACGGAGGAACCCCGGCTTTTTTTGGGCGGAGACGGCCTTCATGACCCGCTCGGTAAGGTCCGGGGGGGCTTGGACAAGGAGGGCGTCCGCCCCTTGACGCAGGGCGGTGAGGTCGGCAAAGAGGGCCTGACAATCGGGACAGTGGGCCAGATGGTCCTCCAGCGTTTTGGTTTCCTCCGGGGTGGATTCCCCGTCCAGAACCGCATTCATTGGCTCAAGATATTCCAGACAAGGCAAGGGAAACGCCTCCTTTCAGAGGGAGAGATGGTCTTTGCTTATTCAGACGAAGAACGGGGAGAAAAGTTTCCGGTTTCCACAAGTTTTTTGCGCAGGGCCAGTCTGGCTCTGGAGATACGGGATTTCACCGTCCCCTCTTCCAGTCCCAGGATCTGTCCGATTTCGGCATAGGAGAGCCCTGAAATTTCCCGGAGGGTGAGCACCTGACGATGTCCCTCCGAGAGGGCGGAGAGGCCGTCGGCGATGAGGAGGCGGACCTCACTCTGTTCCAAAAGGGACTGGGGATCGGCGGAGTGGTCTGGGAGGTCCAGGGTGCCCCCCTCCTCCTCGCTGTCCAGAGAGAGGAGGGTGCCGGCGTTTTTCCGTCTTTTTTCCCGGCGGAGGAAATCGATGCAGGCGTTGCTGGTCAGGCGGTAGAGCCAGGTGGAGAAGGCGGCGTCCCCATGGAAGCGGGACAGTCCCTTCCATGCGCTGAGGAAGGCCTCCTGAGCCAGATCGGCGGCATCCTCCGGGTGCCGGACCATGCGGAGGGCCAGGGAATAGACCCGGTTTTGGTGCAGGGCCACCAGCTGGGCGAAGGCCTCATGGTCCCCGGCCCTGGCCCTGGCGATCAGCTCCTGTTCCGTCATGTGCCTCCTCCTTTCCTGGGAATGGTTCTGTTCAGGGCTCCTGAGGGAGGGCAAGGTCCCGCTTGACTCCCTTTGTGATCCGATCCAAATCCTCAAAGCTGCTGATGCGGCTGATCTGTTCTTTATAATAGCCTGCGTAGGGAATCCCCTTCAAATACCAGGCGTAATGCTTTCGGGCCTCCAGACAGGCGATATGCTCTCCCTTGTGGGCGGCGGCGAGACGGAACTGCTCCATGGCAAGGTCGGCCCGCTGGGCCACCGAGGGGGGCGGGGGGATCTCCTCCCCGTTCAGGGCGGCGTTGGCCTGCTGGAAAAGCCAGGGGGCACCGAAGGAGCCTCGGCCGATCATGGCCATGTCCGCCCCGGTGACCCGAAGGATGCGGACGGCATCCTGGGGAGAGAAGACATCTCCGTTCGCGATGACGGGGATGGAGACCGCCTCCTTCACCGCCTTGATGTAGGCCCAGTCCGCGGCACCCGAATAGAGCTGGGCGCGGGTCCGGCCATGGAGGGTGACGGCGGCGGCCCCGGCCTCCTCCATCCGTTTGGCAAAGTCCACGCAGTTGATGGAGCCCTTGTCCCAGCCAAGCCGGAACTTGACGGTGACGGGGGTGGCTCCGGCTCCCCGGCGGACCGCCTCCACCACCTGTTGGGCCAGATCGGGGGTCCGCATCAGGGCGCAGCCGTCTCCGTTGTTTGCCACCTTGGGCATGGGACAGCCCATATTGATGTCCAGAATGGCGGGGGCGGCCTTTTCACAGATGATGCCGGCGGCCCGCTCCATGGAGGGGAGGTCACAGCCGAACATCTGGACGGCGGCTGGGAACTCCCCCTCCCCCAAGGTCATGATGGGGAGGGTCTTCCGATCCTGATAGCAAAGGGCCTTGGCGGAGACCATCTCGGTGACGGTATAGGCCGCGCCCATGCGGCGGCAGATGGTGCGGAAGGCCAGGTCGGTGACCCCGGCCATAGGGGCCAGGGCCAGGCGGCCCGGTATTTCAACGGTTCCTATTTTCACGGTATTCCTCCGATTTTGGGGATCTCTTTCAATGGGATTAAAGTATTTTACCAAATTCCATCCCAAAGGGCAAGTCTGTCGTCCGCTTCCGACGGAGTTTTTCCAAAAAATGGATTATACTGGCAGAACACAGAGGAAGAACAGGAGGAGAACCAGATGGTAACAAAGGAAAAGCGTCAGCGCCGGGGAGGCACAGGGGGAGGGATACATACCCTGCGGTCATTGGGACTGATTCGAATAAGTGATTTGACTGCCCGTGTTCTACTTGGAGCGGTCCTGTCGGGGGCGGATCTGCCCGGCGGCTATGCGCCCTTTGGAGCGGCCTTTGTGGGGGCCTCCGGGTCCGGGACGGAGGGTCTGTGCGCTCTGGTGGGAGCCATGTTTGGCAGCTTCTGCTTTCGTGGAATGGAGGGGGGGCTGCGGGATATGGCGGCCTCTATCCTGATCTTTGCGGTGGCCTTTGCCTTTTTTGACATAAAATGGTATCAAAAGAGTTGGTTTATGCCTCTGGTGACTGCCGCCGTGGTGGGGGTCACCGGCTTTGTCTCCCTGCCGGCGGGATGGCTGGGGACCAGCGGGGTGGCCTGCTATCTCACTGCCACGGTGCTGGCGGGCGGGGCGGCCTATTTTGACCGGATTGCCCTGTCCATTCGGGACATGGGCAGGGGGGAGCGTCTCACGCAGCCCCAAAAAATCTCCATCCTCCTCTTTGGGGGGACCCTGCTCATTGCTCTGGCCCAGGTGACGCTGATGGAGGAGCTTTCCCTGGGCTGCATTCTGGCGGGACTCTGCGTCCTCTGCGCCGGGAATCTGGGGGGACTGGGTGCGGGAGCCGCCGCCGGTGTGTGCGGAGGATTGGCGATGGATCTGGCGGGCGGGGTACCCTTATACAGCCTGGCCCTTGGATTTTCCGGTCTGTTTTCCGGCGCCTTCCGCCGTCAGGGGAGGCTGTTTGGGGCATTGGCCTATGTGCTGGCGGACGGGGTGGTGGCCCTCTGGCTTTGGGAGAGCACCCCGGGGGCGGTCTCCCTGCTCTATGAGACCTTTGTGGTTTCGGTTCTCTATGTGAGCCTGCCCGACGGACTGTTCCGGCGGATGGAGGCTCAGGTAGCGGCGGGGATGGAGGGGACCGGGGAGGTCCGCCGTCAGGCCTTTGTCAAGGAGCGGCTGGAGAAGACGGCGGGGGCCTTTCGCTCGGTTCATGAAAGCCTTCGGGATGCCTTTGCTCCGGAGCGGAGGAATGGGGAGGATCCCGCCGTGATTTACCAGCGGGCGGCGGATCGGGTCTGTGTCCGATGTGTCCTGCGGGACACCTGCTGGCAGAAGGAGTATGAATCCACCGCCAAAGCCATGAACACCGCCCTTGCCCCCATGGCAAAGCGGGGAAAGGGGCTGGCGGAGGATTTTCCCAAGTGGTTTTCCTCCCGGTGCATCCACCTGCCCTCCCTGATTGAGGCCATGAACGGGGAGTTGGAGGCCCTTTTGGTCCGCCGCCGGTATCAGGGCCGTTTACAGGAGAGTCGGGCGGCGGTCTGCCGTCAATACGGACAGCTGGCTCAGACTCTGGAGGAGGCCGCCCTGGAG
>JAHHSE010000140.1 GCA_020025395.1 Oscillospiraceae bacterium | reverse complement strand
GATAAAGTCCACCCGGGTCCCTTTGCTCCGGGCCAGACTTAAAATCTCCCGCCGGACCGGGTCCTCCGGGGTCACATCGGGAAGCAGGATGGCCCGGACCTCCATCCGGTTCATCAGCTCCACCACCCCGTTGGTGTGATCGGCGTGATAGTGGGTGAGAATCAGAAGATCCAGGGTCTGAATGCCCAGATCCGCCAGATAGTCCGCCGCCTTGTCCCCGGCGTTTCCAACGCTGCCCCCGCAGTCCACCATAGCGGTATACCCCTTCCAGTGCAGACAGGCGGCCTGACCCTGGCCCACATCCAGAACCCCCACCGTCAGATCGGAGAGGGCGTATTCCAAACGGGTAAGCCCCATGGAAAAGCCGAAAAGAAGCGCGCCGCACAGGGCGGGCACCCGGATCCGTTTCCCTTTCCCCGGCCAGCACAGATTGAGTCCAAACAGGAGGCAGAGGGCGGCAAAGCCCAGAGCCACATAGTCAGAGGTGAGGGTCACCATGGAAAAAGGCAGTCTGCCCAGCTTGGGGATGATCCACAGGAGAAAGTCCAAAAAAGGGGTGGAGGCCAGGGCCAGAAGGCTGCCCAGCGGGGCGAAGACCATCCCCAGCAAAGCGGTCAGGGCGGACAGGGCAAAGGCATTGCTCACCGCCCAGAGCGTGAGCAGATTGCTTAGAGGCCCCAGAAGAGAGACCGAACCAAAATAGAAAGCGGAGATGGGGGTGGTAAAGAGGATGGCCCCCAAGGTCACCGCCAGATTTTCCAGAAGGAGACATTTCCCCCGCCACAGCCACTTTTCAAAGGGGGCCGCTCCCCTGGGTCTGCCGGGAATCCACCGTTTCAGCAGACAGGGTGTCACCCACTGGATCCCCGCCACGGCGGCAAAGGAGAGCTGAAGGCTCACCGAGGCCACGGAGAAAGGATTCCAAAGCAGGAGAAGGAGAAGGGCGGTCAGCAGAGCGGTGGGGGGATCCTTCTCTCTTCCCACCAGCGGAGCCGCCAGTCCGGCCCCACTGAGGAAGACCGCCCTCCAAACCGAAGGGGTTCCCCCCGCAATCAGGGCAAAGCCGCAGAGGAGAAGAAGGGTGAGGGCCGCCCCTCCCGCCCGGTTTCGTCCCGCCACCAAAGCGATGAGCCCGGAGAGGATGCTGATATGCATCCCGGAAACGACGATAATGTGCGCCAGACCCGCCCGTCGGCTCAGAGACAGGAACTCCTCCTCCAGTGCGCTTTTATCCCCTGTGACCAAGGCGGCCGCAAGGCCGCCCCGCTCAGGCCCCAGATTCTGGATCAGCCGATCCCGAAGCCCCCGGCTGAAGGAGAAGGCCCATTCGGCATGGAAGGATCTCTCCGGCTGAGGCAGGATCTCTGTCTGATCCGCATAGACCCGCAGAAAAAGTCCCTTGGAGGAGAAGAAGGTGGTCTCCTCCTCCCCCACACGGTCCGCCAGATAGAGGGTGCCGCAGAGGGAGAGCCTGTCCCCCGGCTCCACCGGCTCCCCCTCCGGGAAATAGAGGAGTCCGCGAATCCGAGCCCCTGTTTTGGGGTCGGTAAATCGTGCCGGGACGGATGAAAGTCCTTGGCTCCCCAAGTGGGGAAAGCCCTCCACCCGGGCCTCCAGACGGACCTCCTTCTCCCGGTGCCGCCCTTCCCAGGGAGAGAGGGTGACATGGGCATAGAGGTTACACCAGACCAAAGAAAAAACCATCCCGGCCAGAAGCAGCCCCACCCTTTTCCGAAGCCCGGCCGGCTCCCTCGTCTTTCCCGCCAGAAGGAGGGCCAGAAAACCGGCCCCCGCCAGGCACAGAAGGACAGGCTCCAGTCCATAGCGCCAGAGAAAGGCCGTCCCGGAAAATCCGGCCGCAAAGGCGGCCAGCTTACGCATGGGGCAGGCCTCCCGCCCCTTCAGGCCGCAAGTTCCCTTTTTTCCCGATATAGCCCGTCTTTCCTGTTCCCAATGGTCTTCCCTTCATTTCTCTCGCCTCTTGGGCGTCTATTTCCTCAGACCAGCTCCCGAAGCATATCCTCAAACTGGACCCCCTCCCTCTCCGGGATCTCCAGGGCCGCACTGTGAGCCGCGCAGCGGGAGACGAAGCATACCGCCCGCTCCATCGCCTGAGCCAGTCCTTCCCCCTTTAAAAGCCGTCCCAGAAGAATGGAGGCAAACAGATCCCCCGTGCCTCCAAACTGACCCTTTTCCTGATGGGCCATGGAGAAGTGGATCCTTCCATCCCGGCGATCAAAGCAGCCAGCCCCCAGCTCCCCTTTTTGGAAGCTGACCCCGGTGAGGACCACGGACCGCTTTCCCTGCAGACTCAGCCGTTCCAGCCACTCCCGGACCCCGGCGGAATCAAAGGGCCGATTCTGATAGTCTTCCCCCAGAAGAATGGCGGCCTCTGTAAAATTGGGGGTGATCAGATCGGCGCCCCCCGCCAGGCGGCACATCTGCTGACACAGCTCCGGGGTATAGGTGCGGTAGGTCTGCCCATGGTCCCCCATGACCGGATCCACCAAAAACAGGGTGCCCTCCTGACGAAGGGTACAGACCATCTCCCTCACATAGTCAATCTGTCTGGCAGAGCCCAAAAATCCGGAGTATACGGCATCAAAAGTGAGGCCCAGCTCCGCCCAGTGGGCACTCGTTTGAGCGATCTGATCACTCAGATCCAGGAAGACGGCCCGCTCCGAGTGGGGAAAGGCCGTATTGGCGGACAGATAGGCGGTGGGAACGGGAGAGCACTGGATCCCCATGGCGGACAGAACGGGCAAAACGATGGTGAGGGAACAGCGTCCAAGGCCGGAGAGGTCGTGGATGGCGGCAACGCGCGGAATGGGACAGACCATAATTCCAATCTCCTTTGGTTTGGTTCTTCTTTGCAGAAGCATCTTTTTATTTATCATACCATAGATCGGCAGGAGCCGCAATTGACTTTTTCAGATCTCCATGATACACTAAACCATATGTCATTTTCCATCCTGTCCGGGATTCCCGACTTGGATGGAATTGATTGACGGAGCAAGCGCAGCGCTCCGCCTCGGGTTCCCCTCCCTGAGTAAAAATAGAGGGAAACGAAACATGTTAGTCCCACAACCCTGCAGTTTTGTGAACCGCAAATGGGAGGTCGGTGCTTATGTTGTCCTATATGAAGTATGCAGTTTTGTGGATGCTTCTGCTGGTAGCTCTGTGTCTATGTGCCGTGGTGGTCATGCAGGTTATGCAGATTCTGTTTCGGCTCCAGCTGGACTCTGTCGTTGGCATTGGCATCCAGGTTGGGTTCACAGCGTGGTTGCTTTTGTTTATCTACATGGTGATCCGCAAAAGTACCCAAACAAAAAAATAGGAAAATTGAATATGCGGGTATGGTGGAATTGGTTGACACGCAGGATTTAGGTTCCTGTGCCGTGAGGCGTGTGGGTTCGAGTCCCACTACCCGTACCATGGCGAGTGTTCTTATAGGATTTGAGAAAATCCTGTAATGGACACTCTGCTTTTTTATTCTCAGAATTCAACTTGCAATTTCTGCTGGGGAGTAGCTGACGGCTACTCCCTTTCTCGT
>JAHHSE010000014.1 GCA_020025395.1 Oscillospiraceae bacterium | reverse complement strand
AGAAGGAAAACGAGGAAATGGATTGACTTTTTGTTCCTCTCCTGATATACTATCAGAGCCGCTTTGAATGGGTCGAGTATTCCGTAAGCGGACCGTCCGGTCCCACCCCCGACAGCGAGCCCGTTATGAAGGAGTGAAGTTACAATGCACGCAATTATCCAGACCGGTGGAAAGCAGTACAGGGTGACCGAGGGCGATACCCTCTTCATCGAGAAGCTGGAGGTCGAGGCCGGGGAGAAGATCACCTTCGATCAGGTCCTGGCCGTCATCGACGGCGACCAAGTCACCGTGGGTGCCCCCACCGTTGCAGGCGCCTCTGTGGAGGCCGAGGTCGTGAAGAACGGCAAGGGCAAGAAGATCCGTATCTTTAAGTACAACCCCAAAAAGGGCTACCGCAAGCGTCAGGGCCACCGCCAGCCCTATACCAAGGTGACCGTCGGCGCCATCAAGGCCTGATGACTACCGTCACCGTTTTCTCGGAGGAAGACCGCCTCACCGGCTTTGAAGTAAGCGGGCACAGCGGCTACGCCGAGTTTGGGGCAGACATTGTCTGTGCCGCCGTCACCTCTGCCGTCCGTCTGGTCGAGTGTACCTTGAATGATGTGCTGGGTCTGCAGGTGTCGGTCAAAACGAAGGAGAAGGATGCGTTCATCCGTCTCAAGCTCCCCGCCCATCTGGGGGCCGAGCATGACAGCCTGTGCCAGACCCTTCTGGCCGGTTTTCTGGTCCACATGGCCGCCCTGGCGGAGGAATATCCCGACAACTTATTGGTTCTCAATACGGAGGTGTAATAATATGCTGAAAATCGGTATTCAGTTCTTCGCCCATAAGAAGGGCGTGGGCTCCACCCGGAACGGCCGTGATTCCGAGTCCAAGCGTCTCGGCGTCAAGCGCGGTGACGGTCAGTTTGTTCTGGCCGGAAACATCCTGGTTCGTCAGCGGGGCACTCATATCCATCCCGGTGTCAATGTGGGCAGAGGCAGCGATGACACCCTGTTCGCTCTGAAGGACGGCAAGGTCAAATTTGAGCGTCTGGGCAAGGACCGCAAGCAGGTTTCCATTGTGGAGATTGCCCAGTAATCCAAAATGGGTATAGAAAGGCTCCGAACGGTCCCCGTTCGGAGCCTTTTGTTTGATTGACTTGAAAGGAGGCGGGACCATGCCCGCATTTATCGATACCGCTCGAATCACCGTCCGTTCCGGCAACGGAGGCAATGGCGCGGTGGCCTTCCATCGGGAAAAATATGTGGCGGCCGGCGGCCCGGACGGGGGCGACGGCGGCAGGGGCGGAAACATTGTCGTTGTGGTGGACAATCATATGTCCACTCTGATGGATTTTCGCTACAAGCGGAAATATACGGCGGAAAACGGGGCGGACGGAGGCGGAAAGCGCTGCACTGGCAAGGACGGGGCCGACCTGGTCATCAAGGTCCCCCGGGGCACCGTCATCCGGGACGGGGAGAGCCGGGAAATTATCCGGGATATGTCGGATGACCAGCCCTTTGTCCTTGCCCGCGGGGGAAACGGCGGCTGGGGCAACAAGCACTTTGCCACCCCCACCCGGCAGGTCCCCAACTTTGCCAAGGCCGGTCTTCCCGGTCAGACCAGAGATGTGATCTTAGAGCTGAAGCTCCTGGCGGATGTGGGGCTGGTAGGCTTCCCCAATGTGGGAAAATCCACCCTTCTTTCGGTGGTCACCAAGGCCAATCCCAAGATCGCCAATTACCACTTTACCACCCTCTATCCCAATCTGGGCGTGGTCTGGGTGGAGGAGGGGGTCTCCTTTGTCATGGCTGACATTCCGGGGATTATCGAAGGGGCAGCCGACGGGGCCGGACTGGGCCATGATTTCCTCCGGCACATTGACCGCTGCCGCCTGCTCCTCCACATTGTGGACGCCTCCGGCAGTGAGGGCAGGGACCCCATCGCCGACTTTGAGGCCATCAACGAGGAGCTGAAGCAGTATTCCCCCGCGCTGGCCTCCCGAAAGATGCTGGTGGTGGCCAACAAGGTGGATCTTCTCCCCGACGAAGGCCTTCTGGACAAGCTGCGGGCCCATGTGGAGGCCCTGGGCTATCCCTTCTATACCATGTCTGCCGCCACCCATAAGGGTACCCGTGAGCTGATGCAGACGGTGGCGGCCGAGCTGGAGGCCCTGCCCCCTGTAACCACCTATGAGCCTACCTATGTGGAAAAGCCCGTTTTGGTGGACACCTCCCAGCCTCTCAACATCATCCGCGAGGAGGATACCTGGATCGTTGAGGGCCCCTGGCTCCAACGGCTCATGAGCAATGTGAACTTTGGGGATTATGAATCTCGGAACTGGTTTGACCGCCAGCTCCGTCAGTCCGGCCTCTTTGATCGGCTGGAGGAAATGGGCATCCGGGACGGAGACATCGTCAGCCTCTACAACCTGGAGTTCGAGTACCAGAGATAACGGCCCTCCAACTCCCCCTCTCTTTACAAGTCCTCCCTCCCCATGGTATAATTGAATGCTCCCATTTATTGGCTGTTCTTCTGTGGGAGGACGGCGGAAAGAGGGATTGGAGCCCTCCTCCGAAACGGGAGTGAATCTGCAAAGGAAGGATGGATGTCCTATGGGAGAATCCGATCAGAAACCCTACTGGGAAGGGAAGCATTATGCTTTCTTTACCAATACCGCCTGTGAGTGCTTTCCCTGTCACAAGATGCGGGAAGGGGAGCCTTTTAACTGCCTGTTCTGTTACTGTCCCCTCTATGCCCTGGGCCGCTCCTGCGGGGGAAACTTTACCTTCACAGCCAACGGGGTCAAGGATTGCAGCAACTGTCTGCTCCCCCATCGGAAGGAGTCCTACGGCTATATTACCGCCAAATTCCAGGAGATTGTCAAGGCAATCTCCGCTTTGGAGGGACAGGCAGAGGCCGCGGGGAAGGAAGAGGAGGCCCCCTGACGGGGCAGTGCCCTCCCCCTCTCGGACCAGAAGCAGCCCGGATGCAGTGACCTGCATTCGGGCTTTTTATCTGGCCCTTTTCCAGGAGAAATCCCCTCCCCATCCCTTCCGTTTTATGATACAATGAAGAAAATCCCATTAAAAAGCAGGCCGAAGGAGGTCCTATCCATGAAAACAACCTATGATGTTGCCATTTTGGGCTGTGGTGAGGCCGGCATTTTTGCCGGCTACGAGCTTTCCCGTCTCCATCCCGAGCTGAAAATCGTTTGTTTGGAACAGGGGAGGGATATCTATTCCCGCTCCTGCCCCATCGTGGCCGGAAAAGTGAAGGAGTGCATCCAGTGCGGGGTCTGCGACACCATGTGCGGCTTCGGAGGGGCAGGTGCCTTTTCCGATGGAAAATTTAACTTTACCACCGCCTTCGGAGGCTGGCTCACCGACTTTATGCCGGAGCAGGAGGTGATGGCGCTCATTGACTATGTGGACTCCATCAATGTGGCCCACGGAGCCACAGAGGAGGTCTATTCCACCGAAACCCCCCAGGCCAAGGCCCTGCGGAGAAAGGCTCTGGAGCATGATCTCCACCTCCTTTCCGCCCGATGCAAGCATTTGGGCACCGAGAATAACCTCCGCATCCTTCAAAACATCTATGAGGGCCTGAAGGAGAAGATGGAGTTCCGCTTTCTCACCCAGGTGACCTCCATCGGGACTTTTGGGGAGGGCTACCGCCTCACCCTGGAAAAGGGGGAGACCGTGGAATGCCGATGGCTGATCGCAGGGCCAGGCCGATCCGGGGCGGAATGGTTCGCCAATCAGTGCAAGGCCTTGGATATCAACCTCATCAATAACCAGGTGGATGTGGGTGTCCGTGTGGAGCTTCCCGCCACCGTCTTTGAGCATATCACCGATGTGGTGTACGAGTCCAAGCTGGTCTATCGCACCAAGCAGTACGGGGATCAGGTCCGCACCTTCTGCATGAATCCCTATGGCCATGTGGTCGCGGAAAATGTGGGAGGCATCAATACGGTCAACGGCCACTCCTATGCCGACCCCGCCCTGCGGAGTGAAAATACCAATTTTGCCCTTCTGGTCTCCAACCGGTTTACCCAGCCCTTCAATGAGCCTTATCGCTATGGCAAGCACATTGCCTCCCTCTCCAATATGCTGGCGGGCGGGGTGCTGGTCCAGCGGTTCGGGGATCTGGTCAAGGGGGTGCGGACCAATGAGCATCGCCTGAATAAGAGCTTTACCAAGCCCACCCTCACCGCCGCCGTCCCCGGTGATCTCTCCCTGGCCCTCCCCAAGCGTCAGCTGGACGATATCATTGAAATGATCTACGCTCTGGATACCATCGCCCCCGGCACCGCCAACTATGACACCCTTCTCTATGGGGCTGAGGTAAAGTTCTACTCCTCCCGGCTGGAGCTTTCCGGCGAGCTGGAAACCAGGCGGCCCGGCTTCTTCGCCATCGGTGACGGAGCGGGCGTCACCCGCGGTCTGGCCCAGGCCGGGGCCTCGGGAGTCAAGGTTGCCAGGGCCATCGCCCAGCGCCTCTGATTATGTCGTTTCTCTTTTGACAATCTCTTCTCCCCCCATTGTCCACATGGGAAAAAACGGAAACCTCTTTCCGCCTACAGGAATTGCAAGGAGTTTTCCACATTTCCACACAGTTATCCACATCCTCTGTGGAAAATAAAAAGGGGGAATCTTCCAGAAGAGTTGACATAAAATCATGTCAAGGCAACCTAACTATCCGATTGCACAAAAATTTTCTCCTCCTCTCAACTGTCTCAATCTGAGACAGTTGAGAGGAGGAGGCCTTTGGGAAGGAGCTTTTTATGTCTGATCTCATCTGTTCCGTCGCCACCCCTCTCCAACCCTCCGCCATTGGGATTCTCCGACTTTCCGGCCCGGGTTCGGTGGCTGCCGTGGATGGGCTCTTTACTCCAAGAGGGGAGGGTCGGCTGGCAGACCGCCCCTCCGGACGGCTCACGCTGGGCCTTCTGCGGGACCGGGAAGGCCGTCTGCTGGATGAAGTACAGGCGGTACACTACCGCTCCGGTTACACCGGGGAGGAATCGGCGGAGCTGTTCTGCCACGGCTCTCCGGTGGTCCTCACCCTGATTATGGAGGCCCTCTGCGCCTCCGGGGCCCGCCCCGCCGAGCCGGGGGAATTTACCAAGCGGGCCTTTCTCAACGGGAAGCTGGATCTTACCGCGGCGGAGGCCGTCATTGACCTGATCGACGCGGAAACTCCGGCGGCGGCCCGCAACGCGGCGTATCAGCTCACCGGAGCCCTGGCCCAACGGATTCAGTCCACCTATGACGGTCTGGCGGATGTGATGGCCCATTTCTGCGCCGTGCTGGACTATACGGACGAGGACATTGATCCCTTGACCCAGGCCGCCATCCGCTCCGCCCTGGAGAGCGGAATCAGATCCCTGACCCAGCTGCTGTCCACCTATCAGCGGGGACGGATTCTGAAAACCGGGGTCCCCTGCGTGCTGGCAGGCCGCCCCAACGGGGGAAAATCCACCCTCCTCAACGCCCTGGTGGGCTATGACCGGGCCATTGTCACCGACATTCCCGGCACCACAAGGGATACGGTGGAGGAGCGGTGCGTTCTGGGCGGGGTCCTCCTCCGCCTTATCGATACCGCCGGACTCCGGGAGACCCATGACCCGGTGGAGCGTCTCGGTGTGGAGCGAAGCCGACAGGCCATGGAGGAGGCAGGGCTGATCCTGGTGGTGCTGGACCAGTCGGCCCGGACGGATGAGGAGGATCTGGCCCTGGTGCGGGAGGCGGTCTCCCTGGCCCCTACCATCCTGGTGCGGAACAAGGAGGATCTTCCCTCTGTCCCTCTGCCTCAGGCTCTGCTGTCACTTGCCCCCTCCCTCTCCATCAGTGCCAGGACCGGGGCGGGACTGGATCGGCTGGGTGAGCTGGTGGCGGAGATGTTTCCCCTCGGTCCCGCCCAGGAGGGCGCCCTCCTCACCAACGCCCGGCAGGCGGAGGCCGCCGGGGAAGCCCTGGAAGCCCTCCGCCGGGGTCTGGAGGCCTTTGAGGCGGGAATGACCCCCGATGCCGTCCTCTCCGATGTGGAGGCGGCTCTGGAGGCCCTCTCCCGCCTCACCGGACAGTCGGTGACCGAAGAGGTTACCCACCGAATCTTTTCCCGCTTCTGTGTGGGAAAATAGGCCTTTCCCCTTGAGTTTTCCTGTGATTCAATACGGTATAATCAAACCGGCAGCCCCATGCGCGGAAATGTACATGCACTCGCTGCGGCAGAGAATCCCCTGCGGGGCGAAGCGGTCCCCCCGACGGGAAATCACCCGGAAAAAACAGGAAAACGGGGTCAGAGAGGAACTTTCTCACCGCCATATCGTCTAAAAAAGAGAAAAAGCAAGGAACCCATGAATGGAAAGGAGTTTTTATCTGTGAAAAAAACAATGACCCTTGCTGTGGCCGGTGCCGTGACTCTGTCAATGGCAGCCACTGCTCTGGCTGTAAAGCCTGTCATTTCCCCCAAGGCACCCACCATTACCGTAAACGGGGTGGTCCTGGACACCTCTAAGATGCCCAAACAGACCGGAATCCCCCTCCGGGCCTTTGTAGAGGCCGACGGAGGATCCGCCACATGGTATCCGGAGGAGAACATCAGCGACTTCTACACAGAGGATGGGAGTATCACCGTCCACTATGCCGACGGCTCCATCCAGGTGGGAGATCAGCAGTTTACCGGCGCCGTGGCCGTGGAAGGCGTGACCTTTGTCCCTGTGGAGGCCCTTAAGGCCATGGCCGGGGTAACCGTCACCGAGCGTGACGGCAGCTACACGATCACCACCACCGCTGCCGATCCCATGGTCAAGATTGCCCGGGAGATTCAGAGCGGTGTGGAGATGGCCTCCACCATGAAGAACACGGCGGATCAGCTCAAGGAATATCACGGGCTGGACACTTCCCTCTTTGAGTCCGTGGTGGGCTACACCCCCATGATGATCAATGCCGATACCATAATTATCGGCAAGGCCGCCTCCGGGAAGATGCAGGATGCCAAGGCCGCTCTGGAGGCACACAGGCAGACCGTGGTCAACTCCTTTGAACACTATCTGCCCGCTCCTCTGGAGATGGCAAAGAACGGTAAGGTGGTGTCCGGCGGGGACTATGTGATGCTCATCATCAGCGGGGACAATGAAAAGGCCATAGAGATCTTCCAGGCAGGGGTTAAGAATCTTTAAGCGCTGTGAGAGATGAAAAAACATCAGGCAGACCTTGGTCTGCCTGATGTTTTTTTATCCCTGCCCGCCGGAGGACGGGGTCAGAGAAGCTCCCTATACATGGCCCCGGCATCGGCCTTGCCCACATGGTCCGCCACGGTGAGGACCTGGACCTTGACGATCCGCTCCCCGAAACGCAGCTCCAGCACATCCCCCTCTTTGACCTCATAAGAGGCTTTGACAGGACGACCGTTGGCGGAGACCCGCTGATTGTCGCAGGCCTCATTGGCTACGGTGCGCCGCTTTATGAGGCGGGAAACCTTCAGCCATTTATCCAAACGCATCTTGGACCCTCCTTTGAACAAAACGGTCCCGGAAAAATCCGGAACCACAAAAGACCGATTCTGATATAAGGCTGTGTGGGGAGGACAGCTGTCGCCAGACAGGAACAAAGGCGCAGCCCAAAAGGGGAGGGCAGCTGTCCTCCTCACACATGGAAACTCGGAGATCAGCAGGAGACAGCGTCCTTCAGGGCCTTGCCTGCCTTAAACACGGGCACCTTGGAAGCGGGGATTTTAATCTGCTCCTTGGTCTTGGGGTTGCGGCCGATGCGCTCTGCCCGAGCCTTGACCTCAAAGGAGCCAAAGCCCACCAGCTGCACCTTGTCGCCCTCCTTCAGAGCCTCGGTAATCACATCGATGGCGGCGTTGATGGCAGTTTCGGTATCCTTCTTGGACAGGCCGGCCTTTTCAGTGGCGGCATTAATGAGTTCAGCCTTATTCATGGTTCACGAATCCTCCTACAAATCTTTCGTTTATTTACTCAAAGCGCGATGCGCCTTCAGTACCTCAGTTTAACACTCCTGGGACGCCTTGGCGCGGTCCCAGAGCCGATCCAGCTCCTCCAGGCTCAGCTCGGTCATCGGGGTCTTCCCTGCCAGCTGTTCCACCCGGGCAAAGCGCCGGATGAACTTTTCGGTGGCCTCATTCAGCGCCTCCTCAGGGTCCGCCTTGACGAAACGGGAGACATTGACGGCGGCAAAGAGCAGGTCCCCCAGCTCCTCCTGAATGTTGGTCCCTTGGGCCGCCGCCTCTTTCAGCTCCTCCAGCTCCTCACTGAGCTTGTCCAGGGCACCGGAGACATCCTCCCAGTCGAAGCCGGCCTTTTTGGCCTTTTTCTGGACCTTCTCCGCCCTCCAGAGGGCGGGGAGGGACCGGGCCACGGCGTTCAGGGTGTCGGTAAAGGTCTCCTGTCCCTTTTCCGCCCGCTTCAGCTCCTCCCAGTTTTGAAGGACCTCCTCGCTCCCGGAGACCCGGGTCTGGGCAAAGACATGGGGATGGCGGTAAATGAGCTTTTTGCAGATTCCGTCCGCGACGGCATCCATGTCAAACCCACCGGCCTCCTGTTCGATCCGGGCGTGAAATACCACCTGAAGAAGAACATCGCCCAGCTCTTCCTTCAAGTGGTTGGGGTTTTTTTCATCAATGGCTTCCACGACCTCATAGGCCTCCTCCAGGAACGCCCGGCGGACGGAGTCATGGGTCTGCTCCTGATCCCAGGGGCAGCCCCCGGGGGAACGGAGCAGACGGACGATTTCCACCAAGTCCTTGAAGCCGTAAGCATTTTTACTTACCCAATCTACCATATTTTCCAGTCCTCTGCAAGAGATTTTTCAAAAAATAGTTAGGAAATCCTCAAAATTTTTGCAATTTTTTCCCCTTTGGGCATGAGGAGCAGATCATCCTTGGAAATGGCCCGCAGGAGGAGGATCAAAGCGACATAAATCACCATGGCGATCCCGATGGCAGCTATGGTGGACAGGGCATTCCCCAGCCCCAGCTGACGCAGCAGACCGTGGGTGCCCCAGGCCCCCAGCCCCATAAGCACGGAAGCCGTCAAAGGCTTTCCAAAGGCCTTGAGATAGGAGGGGGGAGAGGGGATGGCCCGCTTGATGAGAAAGAGATCCAGCAGGGCGACAATGCCAAAACAGCAGAGGGTGCCGATGGGGGCGCCCTTGATGTTGATGCTGTAATTTCCCACCAGAATATAATTCACCACAATTTTGATGATCCCGCCGATGATGACGGTGATGACGGGGAGATTCACAAGTCCATGGGCCTGGAGAATGGAGTTGCAGATGAGCATGACGCAGACAAAGATGGCGGCCAGGCCCAAAATGCCCATAATGGGACCGGCAATGGACAGATCCATTTTTCCGGGGTAGAGAAGGTCCACAATGGGGCCGGAGAGAGAGAAAAGGCCGATGCCCATGGGGAAGGCCAGCATCAGGCCGATGCGGAGGGCGGATTCCGAGGTCCGTCCCGCAGCCAGGTGGTCCCGCCGGGTGAGACAGGCGGAGACGGCGGGGATCACGCTGGCGGTGATGGCCACCATCAGCTGAGAGGGGAGGTTGTAGATGGCCATGCACTTGTCATAGATGCCCTTGAGGCCCTGGGCCATAAAAAGTTCCGCGTCCACCCCGCCCTTCTGCCCCGCCTGGGCCAAAGCCTCCGGGGTAATCAGCTCCGGCAGGTTGGCGTACATCTGGCGGAGAAGAGAGAGGACCACCTTGGTGTCGATGATGGTGACGATGGAGATGGCGGCGGAGCCGATGGTAATGGGGATGGCAAGGCGCATCAGGTGGGAGAAAATGCTTCCGGCGGAGTCCGGCCGATCGGTGGCGGTCTGGCGGCTGCCCCGGCGGCGGAGATAGCGGATTATCATATAGATCAGGGCAATGACGCTTCCGATGGAGACCCCCAGAATGGCCCCGGCGGCGGCCATGCGCTGCTTTTGGGCCGAGCCCCCCGTAAAGGTGTAGATGACCAGAAAGGCCAGGGCCAATCCGAAGATCAGCTTACAGCCGGCCTCAATGATCTGGGAGACGGCGGTGGGCACCATGTTGGAGTGCCCCTGGTAGTAGCCTCGGAAGGCCGCCATCATGCAGACACACAGCACCGAGGGGGAGAGAGCCCAGATACAGTAGATGGCAGAGTCATCTCCCATCAGAATGGCCAGCGGCCTTCCGAAGACGCTCATGGCGATAAAGCTCAGTGCGCCCAGGATGGTGAAGGTGGCCAGGGCCACCTGGAAAATCCGGTGAATCTGATTCCTGCGCCCCAATGTGTCCGCCTCACTCACCGTTTTGGAGAGGGCCACGGGAAGGCCGGCGGTGGAGATGGTAAGGAAGAGGTTGTAGACATTATAAGCGGTATTAAAATTTGTAAAGGATTCGTTGCTTAACACATTGCCAAGAGGAATCTTGTAAAGGGCCCCGATGAGCTTTACGAGGATGGAGCCGGCAGCCAAGATGGCGGCCCCGCCGAAGAAGGTATTTTTACCGCGGTTTGGTTGGTTTGACAAGGGATTACACAACCTTTCGATCAGCCAAAAAGTTTGGGCAGGACATAGTTATCCATCTCTTTTCGGACTCGGTCCATATCGATGGTAAACCACACCCCATCCTGATATATGATCTTTCCACGGGCCATATTCATGCAGACATCGGCTCCGTGGGCGGAATAGACCAGGTTTTCCGCCACATCGTGGCAGGGGATCAGATTGGGCTTTGTAAAGTCCACCAGAATCAGGTCGGCGGAGTAGCCCTCCGCAATGACTCCGGTCTTCCGTCCCAGGGCCTCCCCCCCGGTGGCAGTGGCGGCGGTGAGGGCATCCCAGGCGGTGAGGGCCAGAGGATCGTGGGTAGAGCCGCAGGCCAGAAGGGCCATAAGCTTCATATCGGCAAAGAGATCGGTGGCGTTGTTGGAGGAGACGCCGTCAGTGCCCAATCCCACCCGAACCCCGGCCTTCCTCATGGCGGCGATGGGGGCAATGCCGGAGCCGAGTTTCAGATTGCTCATGGGGTTATGGATGGCGGTGACTTTGTGGCGGGAGAGGATCTCCCAATCCTGCGGGGTGGTCTGGACGCAGTGGGCGGCAATGGCCCGCACATCAAAGAGGCCATGCTGTTCAAAGACCGCCGCCGGGGTCATGCCGTGGCGGGCCAGACAGGCCTCCTGCTCCGCGATGGTCTCAGACAGATGGACATGAATCCCCTGTTTATGGTCCGCCGCGAATCGGGCCATCCAATCCCACAGCCCGGGCACAGAGGTGTACTCCCCGTGGACCGAGGCATCGATGAGAATCTGCCCCTCCCCATAGCCGTGCCACTGGTCGGTGAGAGCCTGCTGGATCTTGCAGTCCCTGTTTTGATTGGGGTCGAAGTGACCGGAAAACTCCGTGGCCCCGCAGCAGATATTCCCGCTGATTCCCGCTGCCGCCACCTCCTGAATCAGGGCGTCATTCCGCATATACATATCTGCGATGCAGGTGACGCCGGAGGCGATCATCTCCGCCAGGCCCAGGGCGGTGGAGGCCCGGATGGCCCGGTCATCCCACCGGCTCTCCGCCGGGAAAATATACTGGTGAAGCCAGGTCTGGAGGTCGCAGCCCCCGCCGTAGCCCCGCATGGGGGTCATGGGGATATGCGTGTGGGCATTCACAAAGCCGGGCATCATCACCTTGCCCGTGCAGTCCACCTCGGCGTCAAAATACCGGTTGGGCCGCTGGGTGCCCACATAAGAGATGGTCGTACTCTCCACGGCCACATAAGCGTCTTTCAGGACGGTGTGCTGACCGTCTGTCAGGACGGCGGTGACATTGGTAAAGAGCGTGGACATGATTTTCCCCCCCTGACTCAGAGTTTGCCAAGGCAGGCCAGAATGAGCTTTGAAAACTTCTCTCTGGCCGCCTCGGCGGCGGCGTTGACCTCCTCGCCGGAGAGAGGCTGGGGCAGGACCCCGGCGGCCATATTGCTCACCAGAGTAAAGCCCAGGACTTCCATCCCGCAGTGCCCGGCCACAATGGCCTCCGGGACGGTGGACATACCCACGGCATCGGCGCCCAGAGTGCGGGCCAGACGGACCTCCGCGGGGGTCTCGAACTGGGGACCGGGCCAGTACATATAGACGCCCTCCCGCAGGGTCTGGCCCAGCTCTCTGGCGCTCTGGCGGGCCACTTCCTGAAGAACAGGGGTATAGAGGAAGGACATATCGGGGAAGCGGGTTCCGAACTCCTCCAGGTTGGGGCCTCGGAGAGGGGATTCCAGGAAGATCTTCAGATGGTCGCTGATGAGCATAATATCCCCCACCTGGAAGTCCAGGTTGACCCCTCCGGCGGCGTTGGTGACGATCATGCAGGGGCAGCCCAGAAGCTTCATCACCCGTACCGGGAAACCGATCTCCTCATAGGAATAGCCCTCATAGTGATGCATCCTGCCCTGCATCACGGCCACCCGCTTTCCGGACAGGGTGCCGAACACCAGCTGACCCTTGTGGCCGGGGGCGGTGGAGACCTTAAAGTGGGGGATCTCCTGATAGGGGACGATGATGGGATCTTCCACCAGGTCACCCATATAGCCCAGGCCGGAGCCGAGGACCATGAGGACCTCCGGCCGGAAGGAACCGATCCTGTCGCGGAGTGCGGCGGCACTCTCCTCATAGTGAGCAAAGGGAATCATAAGCTGTGACCTCCTTATTTATTCTTCGCATTTAAAAATTTGCAAGCATTCTATTTTACACTTTTTTCGGAAAAAAAGCAAATGCTGTCCCAGGGTCATCCAAAGCGGTCAGCACCGGCAGGGGAGGGAGTCATCCTCCTCGATCCACTCCTTCTCCACATCCACCACACGGTACTCTGTGGGGGTGTCCCGGATGATGACACGCTGAATCCCGGCGTTGATAATCAGTCGCCGGCACATGGAGCAGGAGGTGGAATCGGGAATCAGTGCGCCGGTCTGAGGGTCACGGCACGCCATATAGAGGGTGGCCCCCAGCATCTCCTTCCGAGCGGCGGAGATGATGCAGTTCGCCTCCGCGTGGACCGAACGGCAGAGCTCATACCGCTGACCGGAGGGAATCTTCAGCTCTGCTCTGGTACACCAGCCCAGATTGGTGCAGTTGCTCCTCCCCCGGGGGGCGCCGTTGTACCCTGTGGCGATGACCTCATCCCTCTGGACAATAATCGCCCCATAGCATCGGCGCAGGCAGGTGGATCGCTCCGATACCGTTTCCGCTATGTCCAGATAATAGTTTTCCTTGTCAATACGGCGCATCCTGAAGGCCTCCCTTCTTTTTTCAACAGTATAGCGGGTTTTTTTCTCCTTGACAAGGGTGAAACGAGTCCAAATTCATAGAATGTTTACGAACCCTCTCTTGACGGAATCCAAGGAAAAGCTTATAGTAATATTATCATCAGACAAGGGGGAAAGAAGACCATGCGCGCTCTGTTTCAGCGATTTATGTACGGTCGATACGGATATGATCAGTTGGGATGGTTTCTTCTGACCCTGTATCTGATCCTCTACCTGCTGACCCTGCTGACCCGCTGGAATATTTTTTACTGGCTGGGCACCGCTATTATTTTCTTCGCGATTTATCGGATTTTTTCCAGAAATCTGCCCCGACGCAGGGCGGAAAATACCCGATTCCTCCATGCGGCCAGTCCCGTGATCCGGTGGTGGAAGCTCCGTTCCGCCATCTGGAAGGATAAGGAGCATCGATATTTCAAATGCCCCAACTGCGGGCAGCAGCTTCGTGTCCCCCGGGGAAAGGGAAAAATCAACATCACCTGCCGCAGCTGCGGGGCCTCTTTTGAGGAGAACAGTTAACCCCTCTCCCTGTGCGGAACCACGCCAAAAAACCGCTGCGAAACAGCGCTGTGCCGCCAGAGTCGTGCTATGCCGTATTCTCCCATGGGAGCTAAGGAAAAAATCCGCCTCATCGAACAGACTCTTCATACTCCCTTAGCATGAGCCGAAAATGACAGGGGAACAATTCCTCTTTCCCTGATCGGTGCGTGTTCCTTCCCCGGGAGCAGCCTGGGAATCTGTCTGCCGCAACATGGTTGGCCCTAAATTTTTAGGGTCATTTTTTTCGCTCCGCAAAGTTCAGCGCAATTGTCCAGGGCCGCCCCTGTTCTCCCATTTCCTTTGTCTGCGTTTCTGCCGCTGTGTCCCGCCTGGTATCCCACTTATCCTATGACGGCATACATTTCTTCCTTTTAACCCATTCTCCTGTTGTTTGTTTAATGATTAGAGGTGCGGCAGTACAAGACTGCCGCACCTCTGATCGCTCATTCTGTATTTGGTGTGAGAAAACCTTCCCAAGAGGTTTCCAGCATACCCGGCAGCGTGGCGGTACTTAAGTCGCCCGAAGCCGGAACGCCTGGACTGGACGGAGGGTCCGATGCCGCATCCGGTCAAGAGGAATCCCATTCAAAGAGACCAGCACTTGCGGACTGCACACCTTACGCTTCCTTCCATCCGAACCTCCATCCCGTTCATATTCCAAACCGTGTAATCAGCCCCAGGACCATGAGAATGGCGCCCCCTATTCTAAATCCTCTCTCCCAACCGTCCGGATAGGCGGAGCCCCAATGCTCGGGGCAGACAGGATGTGCCAGAAAAAGCCCGCCGCAAATCAGAAAGGTCAGATTGTGAAACAAGCCGGTTTGAAACAAATGGGCAAGTAAAATATTGATTAGAAAAATAAAAATACAAATTCTGCATTGCAGACGAAAGGTCAGCTTGCGCTTTTTCACGGCATTCCCTCCACGCATAATCTGTTTTCCATGGGAGATCCTTCAGGACTCCGTGACCCACGGAGCCCAGCGGACCCGTCAATCAACGGAAATTCCACTGAAAAGCACCGGCCCCCCAGCCATCCAATGTGACTGGGGGGCTACTGATTTTCGTTTTGCAATTCCACGAATCGACCTACCTCTTCTTTCTACGATTTCTGACGCTTGGTTCAAACACCCGATGTCACTGCAATACTCCTGTCACACAATCCAATTGCCTTTGACTTTTCCGCAATACTTCACGAACACAAAGGGCACTTTCACACAAAGGTGATGGGTGTCGGTTTTGCTCTGCTCCATGGGTCGTTTGCTCAAACTTCAGCTTTCCGGTTCTCGGGATTGACAGAGATCAGTGATGCGTCAACCACCTAGCACATGGGACTCACCTCTTTCTATCTGTCTGTATTGTACATCCGTCTCCCTGTTTTGTCAAGCCCTTTTAGGAAAAAGATACAAAAAATGAAGCCCGCCCAAAGGCGGGCTTCGGCAGTCACCAGCGGAGGAGAAGGACCAGCAGGATTCCATAAACCACACTGGAAGAGATCCCATAGACCAGCACCGGACCTGCCACGGTAAAGAGCTTGGCCGCCGTTCCGGTGACAAGGCCCTCCGCCTTAAACTCCAGGGCCGGGGAGACCATGGCGTTGGCAAAGCCGGTGATGGGGACCAAGGTCCCTGCCCCCGCCCGTTTGGCGATTTTATCAAAGAGGCCCAGGCCGGTGAGAAGGGCAGCCACCAGGATCAGGGTCATGGAGACCGCCGTCCCCGCCTCCTCCTTTGCCATCCCCATATGCTGATAGAAGTTCTGAAGGCCCTGCCCCAGGGTGCAGATCAGCCCTCCGGTGACAAAGGCCCAGGCCATATCCTTTCCCAATGGGGAGGGCTTTGCTTTTTTCGCCACATATTGCAAATACTGTTCATTGGTCATGTCCATTTAAAAAACCACCTCTGAAGGGATTCTTCCCCCAGAGGCGGTTTTTTATGTCAAAAAGAATTTACATGAGAGAGACCAGCATCTTTGCCACCTCGCCCCGCTTTACCAGCTGGGCGGGCATAATCTGATTCTGATATCCGTTGACCACCCCTTGGGCCACCAGGGTCTGGACATACTCCAGACCCCAGGCGGGCACCTGATCGGTATCCGCAAAGGTCAAAGCGGGGGCGGGACAGCCCTTTTTCTGCAGCCGTCCCAGAATGGTCATGGCCTCGGTGCGGGTAATGCTGTGTTCCGCCTTGCCGTAGAGAACGCCCCCCTCCATGCTGCCCTTCATGATCCCGTTGGCGTACATGGCCTTGAGGCCGGGGAGCATCCAGGCGGGGGTGGTGCCGGCATCCGCGAAGGGCAGCTCCACCCCCTCATAGGAGGCCAGGTCCATCCCCTGCCACCGGGCCACCATCAGGGCGAACTCTCCCCGGCTGATGGGCTTATCCGGCTGGAACTGAAGCCCCTGCCCGGTCTGAATCCCGTTGGCAACCTTCTCCTGATACAGGTAGGCGGTAAAGCCCTGCGCCCAGTGTCCGTCCATATCGGCAAAGGGCTCCGTCCACTCCGTCACCCCGCTGAAGCTGGCACTGCCCCGCGCCAGATTGCCCGACGCGTCCGATGCCGTCACCGTAACCCGATGGAGCTTTCCGTCGTTCACCGGAAGGGCGGCGGTCATTTTGGCGGTCCTGCCGTCCCAGGCGAAGGTCAGAGGCTTTCCGTCCAGAGAGGCGGTGAGGTTCTTTTGCAGCAGGCCCTTGTCCAGATCATCGGTGACGGTGGCGGTCATGGTGCCGTCTGCCACCTCTACCACGATATTGGGGGCATGCTCATCCACCACCTGCTCATTGGCTGTGGTGATCTGATCCAGCCACAGGGTACCGGTGCCGGCCCCGGTGCCGGTGAAGACGATGGGGAAGCCCAGGACCTGCCGGGTCCCCGCCGGGAGGGCCACGGTCACCCGTTTCCAGCCCTGAAAGTCCAGCCCGGTGATGGGGATATCGCTCTGGCTGCCCGTCCCGTCAATCACAGAGGCCATCAGGGCGTTTCCGCTCTCGTCTCCGTAGACCCAGAGGGTGAGGAACCGCTCTCCCTCCCGAATGGGGAGGGTGCTGCCCAAAATCGCCGTTCCGGCGGTGGCATCATAGGTCACTCTGGCGCTCTTCGTGCCAAAGCGCACATATTCCAAATTGCTCTCGCTCTCCACCTGAGCGGTCTCTGTGCTGATGAGGTTGATGACGCTCTCCTCAAAGTCCTCCAAGGGCAGGATGTGACCGGTGACGGTCACAGGGACGGAGATGGTCTTCCCCCCCGCGGAGACCGTGAGGCTCCCCTTCCCGCTGGCGGGGGCGGCGGTGAAAAGTCCGTTTGCATCCACGGTGCCCACGGCGGGGTCCGCCTGCCAGGTGTAGCTCTTATCCTGACTCACCAGCCAAAGATTGCGGTAGACCGCGCTGGCCTTCAGATCCACGGTCTGGTTAGGCTCCAGCAGCAGCTCGGTTACCGCCCCCCCCGTAGTCTCATTGGACAGGTGGATCCCATCCAGACGATTCAGAATGGTGACGGTGGCGGACCCGGTCACTCCGTTGGAGGCGGCGGTCACGGTGGCGGTCCCTCCCCCGCTCCCGGCGGTCAGGACCCCCTCAGGAGTCACGGTGGCATCCCCGTTCTGGACAGACCACTCCACCGCTCCGTCCAGATTCATGGGGAGATAGCCGGTGTCCATCCCCTGGGCCTTCATGTTCAGGGAGGAGCCTGCCAGGAGAAGGTTGTCATAGGGGGTGATATGGAGGTGATTCAAAACCCCTGTGGGCTTCTGCTCCGAGACCAGAAAGAGGGCGTTGGTATTGGGGCGCTGGACCCCCTCGGAGGGCTGATTGACGACCTCCATTCCCTCTCCGCCGGGCCAGGTGACCCCAAAGGTGGTGGAGCCGCCGCCATCCATGCAGACGGCCTCCACACAGCCCAGCTCCACCAGCCGCTGGGCCACCTGGCTCAGGGTGGCGCCCACGCTGTAGTTCTTCTGGCGTCCGTCAATGGTATAGAAAACGGCGGACCCGTCCGGCTTAATCCCAACGGCGGAGCGGGGGGCCCGCTCCTGATCCAGCCCCTGTTCCACCACCCCTCCGGTCACCATCTTATACATTCCGCCAATGCCGGTCACCGCTGTGTTCCAGCGGGAATCCTGGGCGGTCAGGTCCAGCTCCACCCGCTCTCCGGGGGTTAGCTCCGCAAGCTGCTGGACCAGCCACTCGTTGCTCTTCTTGTTGATTGTCAGCACAAAGCAGCCCGCGGGGATATCCATGGGCTTGTCCGTGTGGAGGACCTCCACCACCTCACAAACCACACGGTGTCCCGGACGCAGCTCCTTGGATTGGGGCAGGGTCCGCTGCCCCTCTGCCGGCACTTCAGGCTGAACGATGACATCCGGGGGCGGGGTGATCTCTGTGGGCTCCAGTCCCTCCGTCCGGACCGACACCTCCGGTGAGGGGCTGATCTCCGGCGGAAGGGTCGCATCCGGGAAAGGGGGAACCTCCGGCCGGACCGGGACCTCCGGCTGGGGCTCCTCCATGGGCCGCAGAATCACATCCACCCCCGGCTGGGTGTTTTTAGTGTTGTCGGCAAATTCCTCGGTGAGGAGGAAGTAGCCCCCTGTGGTGGTTCTGGCCTTATTGATTCCCCCCGCCACTTTGAGATTCATCCCTTTAAAGCGGGCGGTCAGGGTCATGTGAGGCTGGCTGATGAAGGCGGTGCCGTCCTCCCGAAAGCCCAGGGCAAAATTGTTGTCATACTGGGGGGTGGAGCGGACAATTCCATCGGTCATCACCAGCCCCAGAGGCACTCCGGTCGCCATCACATAGTAGTCTCCGTTCATACCTCCCAGCACCCGTTTTCCCTGGCCCTCCAGGTCCTTTGCCATATCGCTCAGGGTGGCGCGGGTGGAGACCTTCCGCCCATAGGAGAGGGCGGGGCGCACCCCCTCACTGGGGGTATAGGTGAGATACCGCTCCGTCCGAAGATCGGAATAGGTGGCGCTCCAGAGGCTCTGCTTCACCACCTGGGTCCCCGGTGCCAGCGGCACCGTCATCTTATGTAATTCCGTTCCCAGGGCTTCCGAGGCGGATGCCGCCAAGGGCAGCGCCATCACCGCCGAAAGTCCCAGGGCCAATACTCGTGTCAGCTGTTTTTTCATCGGGTCCCTCCATGGACAGGGGAGGCGGTCCACCGGGAGACAGCCTCCGAACTTTGCTTTTACAGTCACTTTCTATCCTAGCATAAAGCAGGGAAAAAGTAAACAGAAGGCCCCGCCGAAATCTTTCGGCGGGACCTTGTAAATTCTGACTTTATTCCCCCAGCCACTCCGGTACCTGATAAAGCTCCGCATAGTCCGGGTATTCGCTCCTAAGCCGCTGGGCAATCAGCCGATACTCCTCCCCGGTGAGGTCCCTGGTTCGGCGGTAGATTCGGACGGTGCAGCCCTGCCCCAGCCGGAAGGTCTCCTCCAGCGGCTCATAGGCCTCTCCCGGTCCGGTCCCGGTCAGCACATCCCGTGCAAAGAGGGTCATCACCTGTTGATTTTCCTCTCCCAGGTGGGTCTGGACAGGGTCCCCCACCAGCAGATAGTCGGCGGTCAGGGTATTCCAGTTAAAGGGGTCCCGCTTGTCCACCGTCCCCTGATAGCGGATGACGGTTCGGACCTCCGGCTCCTCCCACCCCAGAGAGGGGCGGAGATTGGTCAGGGTCTCGCTGTTGAAGGTAAAGGAGGAGGCCAGCACCACAGCGGTCTTCTCCCCCTCTCTGGACAGACCGTCCACATAGTCCAAAAGAGCCTTCAGCTCCCCCATATCCTCCCGTCTCGGGCCATAGAAGGAGAGGGCAGGCAGAGGGGCAAGGCCCCGGATCTCCTGAATGGACGCCGGCTGCTCCCTGGGCAGGAAGCAGAGTCCAAAGACGGCGGCCGCCAGCACCGCGGGCCAGGGCCTGCCCACCTCCCCAAACAGGGAGGCCAGCAGGGCCAGACAGGGGAGGTAGAGCAAAAGGTGCTGCTGTCCATGGGTCTGGACTGCCGTAAAGGCGGCCGCGCAGACCCCCAGCTGAAGGAGGGCGAAGGCGGCCTTGGACCGCTCCCTGTTTTGAATCAGGGCGGCCACACCCCCCACGCCCAGAAGAATCAGCACCCCCAGCCCAAAGTAGCGGCAGAAGAGGAGAAGGTCACTGGAGAGGCCCAGATCATAGGCGGAATACAGATCCCCATAGTCGGTACCCAGGACCTTTTCCAGCAGAAAGTTGGGGGTAAACATCCCCGCGCAGACTCCGCCGGTAAAAAAG